>JBCCSJ010000311.1:0-6643 GCA_039200505.1 Planctomycetota bacterium
CAATTCAGCTTTTTGGTGAATTTTGAATAGAAATGCAATTTGCGTTTTTCGCGAGCTCGTATTGATTTAAGAAAATTGACCATAGCCGATTGGCATTTACACAATTTATCGAACATCATCGGTCAACAAATGGAAACCGCATTCGCAACCACCGAAGAAAAATCGAAAACTTTGCCTTGCGATGATCTGGTGCGAAACCCGTTCGTTGCATCAACCCACGGAATCACAATTTTGAGTCCTCCAAACAAGATTTGGCCTTGGCTGGTCCAAATGGGGCAGGGGAGAGCGGGCTTTTACAGCTACACGTTTTTTGAAAATCTTCTTGGCTGCCAGATGAGAAATGCAAACGAGATTTGCCCCCAATTGCAGTCGATCCAAATTGGACAACCGATTCCGATACACCCCAAATTCAATCCACTGTTTGTGAAAGAATTTGAGCAAAATCAGCAACTCATCTTATGGCAGCAGAGGCCATTTCTTTGGACCTGGGCATTTTATTTGGGAATGATGGATTCGGATTCGACTCGATTATTGGTACGCAGTCGAATGGCTTACCCCGGACCTTGGGCCGCGGTACCCGTTTATGCCATGATGAAGTTTGGCCATTACATCATGGAACGTAAGCTATTGATCGAGGTGAAAAAACGAGCGGAAAAGTAGATGTATCTCGCGTTGGCTTGATTGTTTTTTACAAGTTGGCCGAATCAATTCCTGTCAGATTAAGGCTAAAGAAGTTTAAGGTAGTGGCTCATCATGCCAGAACATCGCGAACTATTTGTCCGCACGATTGACTGCCGCTCAGTTTCGTTTGAACAGGACCGGATTTCAAATTTTAACGTTCGTTTCAGGTTCGACCGAAAATATAAAAGCTCCGTTAATTTGAGGTTGAGAAAAATTCGAGCAGATCCGTGCGAAAGGAAAGCTAATGGGATTTCTATCAGGCAGTACAACGTTTACGCGTTTTCGAATCACCAACGATCCAACCGATGAATTTGGCGACGAACATTTGGAACTGCTGGAAAAGAACAAAATCCAATCGAGCGGCCGCAATCTCTACGAACAGGCGGCGGTCGGATTTCTGGGTGGAAACCACATCCTTGATACGAAATTTGACTTTGAAAAAAATATTATCGGAGACGCAATGCATTTTGCGATCCGGATCGATACCTGCCAAATCCCAGGCCCGATCAAACGAGCATGGACTCAGATTGAACTGGCCGGGATCATGAAAGATAGTCAGGGCGGACGTCCGACCAAAGTCCAACGCGACGAGGCGAACGAAGCAGTTGAAGCCCGGTGTTCTGAAGAATCCAAAAAGGGCAACTATACCAAGATGGCCGTCATCCCCATCCTTTGGGATAGCCTTACTGAAACGGTTTATGTTGGAAACACCAGTGAGAAAACTACTGATGCCTGTCTCGGATTGATCGAAGATGTATTCGGTCTGGAATTTGCAAAAATAACATCAGGGAAATTGGCTTCTGAGTTCGCTGATACCGCGGAAACAACCGAAGCGTTGTTCAATGCCATGCCTGCCCCTTTTCATCCGGAATCCAGCGGCAACGTGGTTCGGTGGAATGGCATGCAGGACAACTACGATTTTTTGGGCAACGAGTTTCTGCTTTGGCTGTGGTGGAATTTGGAGAAAAACGGAGATACCTTTTCATTATCCGACGAATCAGAAGTTTCCGGCATGTTTGCCCGAGCCCTCTCACTGGATTGTCCGATCGGAGAAAACGGCAAAGAGTCAATCTCCTCGGAAAGTCCTGTTTTGTTACCCGAGGCCAGGCTTGCGGTTCGGATGGGAAAGCAGCCTCGAAAGGCTGGGTTGTCGTTGATCCGAAACGACTTACAGTTTGACTTTAGCTTACAGGCGGAAACTTTTGCGATTGGAAGTGCCCGAATTAAGACTCTCGGCGACGACTCAGTCTCAAGCGACAATCTGGATCGAATCGAGAATTTTCGTCAATTATCAGAGACATTGGATTTGGTTTTTGACGAATTTTGCAGTGTTCGGCTTGGCGGCACTTGGGATCCAACTTTTTCGAAAATCAAAACTTGGATAGAAACAGATTTGGCAGACGGAAAAATCCGGCGAATCAAAGCGGCATAGCTTTTTGATGAATTTAACGTCGCCGATTCGTTTTGCTGACAAGAGTTACTTTTATTGACGAGTCTTTTGGTGCAACCGACGCGTGCATTGTGCCGCCATCTTTTGCTCAGTTTTGCATTGTTAGTAGATAAACTTCAGGTCTGTTTACCAGAAAGTTTCGTACTTTGAAGATCTCATGTAGGCTGAGAACGCTCGGCTTACGTTGCATCCCGGTTTACCATTTGATCGCGTAGGATTCGTCCTGCTCTGAAACGATTAAGCAAACTTAAGGCTGCTTATTTTGCAATGTGGTTTTTGCCCGAGGCTTGACGTCCGTCTGAATCGCCTACAACATAACGTGGCTGTCCGAAGAGTGACCCCTCAATTTTCAAGCCATCAGGTGATTTTATGTTCGCATCATTTCAAAAATTGGCAGCTATCCTATTGGTGATGTCGTGCGGAGCAAGACTCGATGCAAACGACTTGGAACTTGCAAAAGATTCGCCCAAACCGAACATCATCTTGTTTTTAGCTGACGATTTGGGCTGGGGCGATGTTGGCTACCATGGTAGCGAGATTCAAACTCCAAATATTGATTCATTGGCCGAATCTGGTACCCGGCTCAATCGTCTTTATGTGATGCCAGTTTGCTCTCCAACTAGAGCGGCCCTGTTAACCGGACGGCACCCGATTCGATTGGGGTTGCAGTGTGGCGTTGTTCGACCGTGGGCGACCCATGGACTTCCCGTCGAAGAAAGAACACTACCTGAGGCCATAAAAACCGTGGGTTACCAAACCGCGATCGTAGGCAAATGGCATTTGGGACATCGGGACCCAAGCTACTTGCCCACGCGACGAGGTTTTGACCATCAATATGGACATTATAACGGAGCGTTGGACTATTTTACGCATGTCCGAGATGGCGGGTTGGACTGGCACCGCAACGACAAACGAAATGATGATCGCGGGTATACGACCGATCTAATTGCTGATGAGGCGGTCCGGGTAATTCGGCAACATGACCAAACGAATCCATTGTTTTTGTATGTTCCCTTTAATGCGCCTCACACTCCGATTCAGGCACCTAAAAATTTGATCGGAAAATATTCCGGGATTGAGGATAAAAAGCGTCGTGTCTATGCAGCAATGGTCGACTGCATGGATCAAGCCGTGGGGCGAATTTTGAACCAGTTAAAAACAAGCCAATTTGACGAGCAAAATACACTTATCATCTTTTTGAGCGACAACGGTGGCATTCGACAATTTGGATCGGTTGGCCCTTGGAAGGGGCAGAAAGGACGGCTTTACGAAGGAGGTGTTCGTGCTCCAGCTGTCATGGTTTGGAAAACCAAATTAAAGCCTGGTAGCGAGGTTAACGAACCAATGCATGTAACTGACATCTATCCAACGCTACTCAATCTGGTCCAAGCCAATCTAAATCAACCAAAACAGATCGATGGAAAAAACGTATGGCCGACGATTGCTCAGAATCAGCCGACCCCTCATCAAACGATGTTATTGAACATCACTCCGTTTACCGGGGCTATTATCGATGCGAACTGGAAGTTAGTTTGGAATGGCGGGATTGGAGCTAATCAAACCCGGCTTCCCAAGGTAGAAACTTGGGAGCTTTATGATTTAGACGACGATCCAACTGAGTTAAACAATCAGTTCGCAACTCGTCCCGCGATCGCTAAGCGATTGAAACGCCTTTTAAATCAATATCAAGAAGAAGCCGTTCAGCCCAATCTTGTGTCAAACAAAGCTCCCAAAGGATTCCAAAGTCCGGCAGTCTGGGGAGAGTGATTCGCGTTTCGATTCACTAACTGATGTGTTAACGAGGGATCACCGTGAGCATGCCAGTTATCGCTGGAAGGCCGGACATCGTAACTTTCCGAGAACTCTACTCTAGCCAAGACTCTCCGACAGGCTCTTGAGTGCTTCATCTACTTTGGCTATCAATTCAGAATTCGTAATGTTGTTCGCATCGACGTCGAAGTTGTCTTGAAAAGATGGAATCGAAACCGAGCCCTTCACATCCATTCCAAAATGAGGAGCTGAATCGGTGGCAGTCTGGAGAACATTCGAAGCCCCTCGGGGGCCAGGCGATGTCGATAAAAGAACCATTGGTTTATTCTGATAGACCTTTTGATCGATTCTCGAAGACCAATCAAACAGATTTTTGTAGACAGCTGAGTACAGTCCGTTGTGCTCTGCGAACGACACAAACACGACGTCTGTAGCACCAATTTTGTCGAAAAAGCTTTGGGCAGGTGCCGGGACTCCGCCTTCTGCTTCGCGATCAGGTCGGTATAACGGCATTTCAAAATCAATGAGGTCAATGACTTCGACTTCAGCTTCTGATTTGTATTCCGACTTAAATCGGTTGGAAACAAAGGTGACCAATTTTTTATTAATGGAAGTTTGACTGTTGCTGGCTGCAATGGCGAGGATTTTCATAGGAATTTTCGTACTAATTTCGGTTGTCTTAAGTTGAATCGACGTGGAGCAGTCTTACGTGCTTGGTGTCCAACGTTCCGACGTTCAAACTACCGGCACCTCACTGATCTGGCAAGTGCCGCCAGGAAACTGGCAACCCAATCTGGCAGATATCAAACGATTTATTTTCTTGCGTTCGTAAACTAACGAAGCCCTGTTAGAAGTGACTTCGAACGAATATTCTCGGAGCAGAGAACGACTGCAAAGCCACAACGGTCTGCTGACATTTTTGATTAACGAAGACGTTTAAACGGGCTGTTGATCAAAAACTTTGTCAGTGGATTTTTTCGATTGAGAAGATTCTGACGCGGGTATAAAAACCTGCGTCGTTTCCAGCGATTCGCCGTCGTCAAATTCGCTGTCGCCCCCCGGGTTAGTCTCGGTTGAGTTCTCTGCCTGACATCCGTTACTCGAAGAGCGCCACCAAGGCACTGCCATTTTGCGATTCCACGTTTCGCCGGGAACGCATTCACTCAACGCTTTAAGTACCTCGGCAATCGATCCGATCCTATTTTCTCGATCTGACTCAACACACCGACTGATTAAATTGACAAGATCTGACGAAACTTTCCGTTCGGACAATTCAACAGCCTTCTCTATCCGTTTCTTGGCTCCTCGCCCTACGGAAGACTGATGAAGCTTCAATAACTCGTTTAAGTTGGCCGCTTGAAATAAAGGTTCGCCAGTTAAAAGGTAAAATCCAACTGCTCCAATTGCAAAAACGTCGACGCGAGAATCGATATCATTTGGTTGAGTAAAACACTCGGGTGCCATGTAGGCTGGAGTACCCGACAAAGCCCCGGTGAAATTTTGAGAACTCGACGAAAGATCTCGTACCATGCCAAAGTCGAGGACTTTCACCGTGTCAACGGCTCCTCCCTGATTGCACAGCATAATGTTCACAGGTTTGATATCGCGATGAATCAAGCCCTGTGCATGAGCTTCTTGAAGAGACTGACAGGCTTGCCAAAGAATATGGATAATTCGTCCATCGGGTAGGTTTTTTTCGCACCGAACCAATTGTTCCAGGTTCATCCCTTCAAGATATTCCATCGCGTAATAGAACAATCCATTTTCGGTGCGACCGTAATCATAAATTGCGATGGTATTGGGATGTTTAAGCTGACTGGTGTACTGAACTTCTCGTTCAAATCGCTGGATAGCCGCTTGGCTACTTTTTTCAGGTGGCAAAATTTTGATCGCTGTTGGCCGGCGTAGAAGTGCATGGTGAGCTCGATAAACAACACCCATTCCTCCTTCACCTACTTTCGACTGAAGTTCGTAGGACCCAAGACGCTTGCGTTCCAAATCTGATTGGCGAGCCAATTTTCGCAGATGATAGACGTACCAGCGATACACAATCGTTGAAAACAGCGTGACGGTGAGCAATCCAAAAAGAGTCCACACGAAGGAGCGAAGTTTGCTGACCGGAGCGTTCGCTTCGGCCAGATCCATTTTGGTAACTAGTCCAATTCCTAAATTTGGCATCCATCGCGAAGCAAAAACAGAACGCACACCCCGTTGGTCTTCTTTACCCGCAAGATCGACTTGGATTTTAGTACTTCCAAATTTAATCCGATTTGCGTGCGATTCAGAAAAGAACGGTAAGCCAGTTTCTAACTCTGGAAAACGGCTTGTAGAAATTAAGTTCCCTTCTCGATCGACAGCCAACGCTTCACCCGTTTCGCCGCTGCGGCTAGACTTCAAAATTTGAGTTAGCGGTTCTGTGACTGGATGTCCGATTCCTAAAAATCCTACGACGCCTAATTTTGGATGTTGGATTGGGGCTGAAATCACCAAACCGTAAGTCTGATCCGAACCCTGTTGAATTTTGAAGACCGGAGAGAAGCTAGTTTTCCCGGTCATTAAGGTTTCGCAAAATTGATTTTCAAGATCATAAGCAAGCATATCGTTAAAATTATATGGGGGAAATGATCTCTACAATCTTTATCCATGAACCCATCCTCAGGTGAAACGCACTCATATCTACTGAAATACGTATATGTTGAGGCAATTTACAAAAAAATATAAAAAGGGGATTTTTTTAAAAAG
>JBCCSJ010000312.1:0-6601 GCA_039200505.1 Planctomycetota bacterium
CGAGTTTGCAAGCCAGGGGGAAAGGTGGCGATTTTGGAATTTTCAGTACCCCGGCGGCAGCCGATCAAAGGTATGTATGGCTGGTATTTCAAAAATGTACTTCCTAGAATTGGTCAGATTCTGGTTTCCAATGACTCTAGTGCCTACAACTATCTTCCGGATAGCGTTGGGGAATTTCCGTGTTATGAAAAATTGACCGAAAAAATGATGAACGCAGGGCTCTCGTCCGCCAAGTTTTTTCCGTTAACTTTTGGAATCGCAACGCTCTATGTTGGAGTTAAATAAAACCTAAAGTGTGAGCCATCAAAACTTGGTCTTAACAAGACTAAGCTTCGATGTTTCTCGTTCATGGATCAGCAAAAGCGTTAGGTATCATTATTTTTTTCCCCCGGAATCACTGCCAGATTTCGTAATCAAAGCTTCCTTGCCGTCCGGCAGTGCCCGTTCCCAACTGCCGTAGACAGGATTTGGCAGCACGATCCATCTCGAACCCAGCATTCTTACTTTCCTTTTTGCAACTTGATTACGTTGTTCGGTGTTAGAATCTTCCATTCCACTGAACAAGTCGCTCAAATTATCTCCAATGAGTAATACCACGCGATGGTCTTTGCAAACCAATGCCCTCCGCGAAAGCTTGTCACCGCCCCTGCCCTTTTTTGAATTCTTGGTCAACAAGTGGTTGTCTTTAACTGGGAAGCCAAGCTTTTTAAGATTATTTAACGTTGATTGCCGAACATCGTCCTGCCGATTTGTAACGTAGAAAATTTCAGCACCCAAGCCCTCGACGGCTCGAACAAACTCGACCGCGCCTGGAACTGGCCCTGCTTTTTCTTCTTGACACCAGGCTGTCCAGGACTCGGTCGTATACTTTAAGTTGAGTTCGATGTTTCGCGCATTGTAGGGTGAGTTATCCAAGACGGTTTCGTCAACGTCGAGGATAACCGCTGGTTTCTTTTGCTCAAAGTTCCCCTCAGACAGTTGGATTTCGTCCGCAGACCAATACGGATCTTTGAGCCCAATACAAAATTGAGTGAAAGCCATGCGGTAAATCTGAGTCGTTAACGCTCGATACTCAGCCGAATTTTGCACCCAACAAACGGAGTTGTAACGAGGGTCATTTTCGACATCGACAGGAATTTGCTGTGCCAAGGTCGGTGTTGCCAGCAGTGTCATCACGATGGCTAGATATAATTTCATTCTTTTCAATAGAAAAACCAGAAAAAGGAACCCAATCGTTTGGATGTCGTTTGAGGTGACTCCCAAATGGAGTGGAAATTTAGGTGCAACATTGGATTCTGTGCGAGTACGAATTGTACCAAGGCTAAGCCGCATCGACAAAATGCCTGAGGTACATTGCAATTACGCTTGACGAATGGGAACTGAATTCAAGTAAGTACGTCCTGCTTGCCGAGCGGGAACTGAATTCAAGCAAGTACGTCCCGCTTGCCGAGCGGGCACGGAGTCCCCTTTCGTCGCGCATCCGCCGAAAACGACTTGATTTTGAGCAGAGCAGGCTTTATCAGGCTTTGGACTTCTGCCATCCGATCCCGCCGCTACTTCACAAAAAGCCAGCTAAAACATATCGCATGGCCAACGACCTACAGAAAACGCTGGACAATATAAAATGCGATCGCAGCAAACAAGATGACGCCAATCAAGATCGGCAAGTAAAAGCGAGGGGACAGGTTGGACGGATCGTCATCATGGGTAATAGTGCCGCCACCAAAGTCAACGATCCAGTCTGGGATACGCCCGATTGCAGCATAGAGAAAGCCAAGTAACGCACCGACACCTAAAATGATCTTGGTGCGGAGGTCACCTACGCCCCCGATAATTGACCAAACGAACAACGCCAGGATCACAATTGAAAGCGCACTCGCAACGATACGGCGGGTTGCCATTGACAATCCTATCTACTCCACGGGTGGTTCAAAGTCATTAACAATCTCAAATTCTCCATTTGCATTACGTTCAACGGCAGTCCCGGAGGAGAGCTCGAAGAAAGGAATGATGTCTGGATCGTAATTCGAAATGGTGTTGACGTCGTAGATACCGCTGTTTTCAGGATCGTCCATGTAATCGTCTGATTCGATCCCGGCGGTAAATCGCCAGCCGCTGTCAATGTCGTTATCAGGAGTCTCCCGGTACATGAATCGTACGGGCATTCCGTCGCAAGTAATCATGTCAGTTGCAAAGCAGGCTCCGTGCCCTTCGGCGAGCGATACTATTTCAATGTCTTTGAAGTTCTTGGTCATCACTGGCAAGCATAAGGACTGGACCTGTTCCACCATCTCGCACAATGCGAGCAATTTTTGGACAATCGTCAACATACCAAGTCCAAGCTGCTTCGCCAAAGCTGGAAAGTCTAACTGGTTCAAATAACGTGAAAACCCGTTGAAAGGACCTTGAGCTCACGAATTGCAATTGGGATTTCAATCGTTTGACGCGCCACGGGAAAATGGGATATCAGTGGTGATGTCGGAAACGTGCTTTTGGATAAATTCGTTGACTTGCGGTCCGTGCGTCATCGAAATCACGTGCCCACCACCGGAAACGATTTCATCAGGTTCAACGCAGCGAACCGGGAAAACATGATCATGGCTACCATGAATTTGCCGAATGTCGACGTCGTCATAGTTCGTGTTCCAGGCGAGAAGCTGACGGGCAGACCATCGCAGAACTTTGGTTTCCGCGTGCGAGAATTGACGGGCAACTCCAGCGAGATGTTTCAATCCAGCATTGCTTGCCGCAATCGCGGACAATCCGGCCGATTTTTGCAGCAACGTTATCGGTACAATATTTAGTGCGGCCGCAAACGGTCGAAGCATGCGAATGCGCTTGGGGATTTGAAGTGGACTTCGAATGCTTCCAATCAGAATGCAAGCTAGAGCGTCGAGATGCCGTGTCATTTCAAGAGCCACGATACCGCCAAAAGACGCACCTCCGAGGATGCAGGGTCGGTCGAGTGATAAACTATCGGCCATCCGCGAACAGTACGACGTGAGATCGTCTCCATCGTTGGGGGACAGCCAATCGGGAACAGTCAGGCTCGGGAAAGCGAGCGACTGATGGAAAAAGATGGATGCATCGGCACCCATCCCGGGAAATAGAATGAGCGGAACTACGTTTTGTTTGGAAGCAATTTTCATCGAGACCGCCCTTAGTAGTGACTTTGTGAC
The DNA here is from genome assembly GCA_039200505.1 of Planctomycetota bacterium. Classification (GTDB taxonomy): domain Bacteria; phylum Planctomycetota; class Planctomycetia; order Pirellulales; family Pirellulaceae; genus Mariniblastus. The sequence goes on from JBCCSJ010000312.1 coordinate 3,180, forward strand.
TCCGCCTTAAACGAAGCGAGTAATGTCTGAACTGCGTCAGATCCTTCCACTGCCATGACCCGTTACCAAAAGATGAAGGTATTCGGAGATGGTATACGTAAAAACCATGTTATGAGGCGAACAATCAGAAATCCGGTTCAAATTGGCAATGCAATGCCGGGGGATCCGTGTAGCCAGCAGCGACGAGTTTGGATTTCGTATCAGCCATGATTTGGGTCAATTTGGTGTCGTCGGTCGAATTGTTTGCGAGGTACTCCCAGCCAAAGTTACCAATCGAAGTGCCGAGCAGCAGAAAGTTCGATTCCTCATTGGTGACGCCCCACCAACAATCAAGTCCGTGTTTACATGCGGCGATTTGCTGGGCGGATTCCTGACGCTCGAACGGCGTAAGGTCAGCATCAATGAGATCGAATCGCAAGCCGTAGTAGACGTGAAAGTTGGAAGCATCCATAAGCTGAGTTTGCCTAATGGGAGGTTTTTACGACACCGCCTATGCAATCAGAAGGCGGCTCGAACTTCGAGCAAGTTTACCACCCGAGGGAGGCTTGAACAACAAATGAAGGCGTGCTGCGGCGTGATGCAGGCCTAGCGTAAAAACCATGTTGTTCGCCGCTGCGTTAAATTAGAAGTTGCGTCAGCCGGATCAGAGAGTCGACAGTGCCGTCAATCTCTTGAAAGTCCGAGTTATTGAACGTTATGCCGAATTCCTCGGCAATTTCAAAGCAGACCTCCACAATATCGATGTCATCGTAAACGACGGCAACGTTGTCGTTTGGAATTGTGTTGCACATCCGCAGTTGTTCGCAGAGTACCCTCCGCACACGAGTGCAAGTATCGAGGGTGATGTCAGTATTTTGGTAGTGCGTTATATAAAATTCATCGTTAGTAATGGCAGGTCGTTTCGCAACTAATTTAAAGTACTCGCGTTCGTTGGAGCTGGGAAAAAGATTGCTAAACATGGCATTAGAAGTGACCTTTTTGCGGACACTTGAAGGTTTTACGATACCGCCCTACACCAATCGACTGCTATCTGAATTACAAAGAATTGTACTAAGTCCAGTCTGTGTTGACAAAGATTGAAGGTTTGCCGTGGTTTGCCGAAGCTCTCAGCGAAAAAACCATGTGATCCACCCATGTCCCGTCGTTGATCTTGAATATACCGAACAGCATCTCCGGCAGTCTGAATTCGTTTCGCGATATCATCAGGAATCGAAATGTCGTATTCCTCCTCAAGTTCCATGACCAACTCAACACTCTCGAGCGAATCGCGTATTTGCATTAATCGCGTGAGGCGTTGTGCCGAGTACGTCAGCGTATCGCTGGGCTACAGATTGCACCAATTGCAAATCGAACAGAGGCCCAAAATAGATGACCGCAATTAGGCCAGTGAGCGTCTCGTGCGAGATCCGAAAATTCGATGTGGGTCCACGCGCTGCAAAGGGGGCATTAACTGGGCATGTCTTCGGGTGTGCGAGAGGAAACGGTCACATACGACTCGGAAAGGACAACGGAAGGTTTTTTCAACCGTGGATAGCCAGTGCCTCCTCCGAAGTGGCGTCTGGATGAAATCCATCGGTAGTTCAGCCAATACGGAGTTCCCGCATCTTGGCCATTTCCGCGTCCTCTGTTCTATCTCGACAGAACCTTGGTTAATGCTGCGGATACTGTGTTCGATCTCGATTGCTCAGTTGGCGTCCACGTTGGGATCGGGAGCGTCATCTAAGCTGCAGATACTAGAAGCAGTTGAGACGGCGTGATCAGATTCAGGCAGGGTTAGTGCAATGTCGGGGATTTGTTTGGATTCAATATCCATGCGTTCGTTGTAACTGCGGTGGCAGAATCACACAAACTCGTGACCGACAACGGAAGGTTTTTACGATACCGCCTTAAACTAAGCGAAAGATGTCTGAACTACTAAGAATTGTACCAAAGCCGGCCCGTGTTGACATAGTTGGAAGGTGTGCCGAAAGCCTAGCGTAAAAACCATGTTGTGCGACGGCTATTTCCAATTGTAGGTGTAGTAGCTTGCAAGTTTCGCATGGGATTCAGAGGACAATTCGGGCATGTCAACCGATAGCTGTTGTTGAACGATCTGACCGATCTCGCTCAGCGATGACACGTTTGGCAGTGGGATGTTCAATGCGCGTTCGATGTACGATTCAACCTCACAGCGAATCTCGTCAGGCAACGACCCGATACGGTCGGAAACACCCACAGGCATAACGCCGGGGCCGGAATTACCGCCGAATGCGATTCTGATGGCATTGTCAATGTTAGACGCTGACATTTTGTTTCGTGAGTCGCACAACGGAAGGTTTTTACGACACCACCCTAAACAAAGCGAGCAATGCCTGAATTACGAGAATTGTACCAAGGCCAGCGATCGTTGCCAAAGAGCCAAGGTGGGCCCTAAGGGATACAGCGTAAAAACCATGTTAGGCGGCAGCGAACCTGCGTTTAAGGCTCGACCTTGGTGTACGAAGTCGTTTTGTCGTCATTGAAAGCGATTGTCGTAATACCGAACGTCGATTCAGAGCGGTGGAGTTTTGACACGTTAAAATCGGCAATAGTACAGAAGTCGAGATGGGTGAGTTTGTCGTCATCATCGAACGTGACGGACACAACGCATCCGTAATCAGAAAACTCCCAAACGATGCCGTGCAATGGGTGCTCACCGTTCGGTCCCACGATTGCGAGTCCGGGCGTTATGTCTTCGCCAGCGTAATCGGCCACAATGGATTCAAAGGAGGCTTTGGTATCGCCCAGCGAGATCGTTTTGTTGAGGGGAGATTGCAGCGTAGATGAAGAGCTGCTCTTACTGTTGCATCCAAAGGAGGCGAAGCACGTGATGCAAAGCAAAAGCGTTGCGATTCTAGACATCTGCTGCCGCCTAACGGAAGGTTTTTACGACACCGCCCTAAACAAAGCGAGCAATGCCTGAATTACGAGAATTGTACCAAGGCCAGCGATCGTTTCCAAAGAGCCAAAGGTGGGCCCTAAGGGACACAGCGTAAAAACCATGTTGGCACACGCGATGCTTGACGTAGACATCCTATTGTTGTATTATATGTCAACTCCACGAAAGGGAGCGATGATATATCTGGAAGTCATCTGGGATGACGAGCCCAGTGGAAACGTCGAACATATAGCTGAGCACGACCTGACACTTGAAGATGTTGAGGCAGTGTTATGCCATCCGTTGGATAACGATATCAGTCGATCTTCTGGCTTGCCAATCGTTTTCGGATTCACCCCGGTTCGACGGTACATTTTGGTTGTGTACGAAAGGCTCAGCGACGTGAAGGTATATCCCATAACCGCCTATGATGTGGAGGAATAAGACGATGACGCAAGAAAGAGGCAAGCGAATCTACCGCAAGGCAACAGCCGAAGAGCGAGTGAAACATACGAAAGTGCGTGAG
>JBCCSJ010000313.1:0-6586 GCA_039200505.1 Planctomycetota bacterium
CCATCGCATTTCCTTGATTGTCTGATTAGTAGCTATCAATCGCGCCGGTTGTCAGAGACCAGTGCGTTTTTTGATCTTTCTTATCCTCAATGAGTAAGAAAAACGAGTTTTTCTTCGCAAAACCAAATGCCGGATCTGTTTCCAGGTACCAGGTTTTGATTTTTTCGCACTTGTTACAGTAAAATTTGGATGGGTTTTGCTGGCACAAGTGACCTCGCAATCAAGCTTTTCCGGATAAAGATATGAAAATTTCGATTTTGGCGATCCTGTTTTTATCAACAGCGTCTTTGCTCGTTTTGGGCTGTGGCCGGCCGACCGCCGAAAAATTTCCCGATCCGAAACCAAATCCGAATAAGGCTGCTGAAAATATCATTGGCAAGCAAACCCAAGAGATCGAAGAATTCGATCCTGAAGGGGAAGATAAAGCGGCAGATTTGCAGGTGAAGCCTAATTCAAGTCCGCTAACGGCGATCGGCGGTGGGGCAACGTTTGCCATAGCGCAGGCCGCAAAACTTAAAATCACACAAGCATTAAATCTTTTCAAAGCCTATGAGGGGCGATATCCCAAAGATCACGACGAGTTCATGACGAAAGTAATTAAGGCAAACCAGATTCAATTGCCGGTGTTGCCTGGCAACCGTCGCTATCAATACGACGTTGAAAATCATGAATTAGTGATCGTCGAAGCGAAACAGTAAAACCAACGATTGGCTTAATCCTAAAAGGAGTGAACAGGGAATGGAGCCCCGTACCGAACCTAAAACCTCAAGCTCGCAGACTTCGCGTCTGGGGGCTTTTCTTTTATCGAATAACCGCACGTTGGTCCGAGTTTGGGCACCCAAGGCTAAGCAAGTGGATGTGATTCACGTGGTCATGGAGTCTGGAGTTGAGACGTCAGTCGGGCAATATCGGTTGTCAAAAAGTGAGGGCGGTATTTTTGAATCCACTCTTGAATTAGGGCGAGATAGCCTTTATCGAATTCAGGTTGATGGAAAATCAGCCCGACCAGATCCGAGAAGCCGGTTTCAACCATACGGAGTCCACGGTCCGTCGCAAGTGATCGCATCGGACGAATCCCTTTGGACTGACGAAGCGTGGCTGGGGGTTTCCAAAAAAGACCTTGTGATTTACGAAATGCATCTGGGCTCTTTTACTCAAGAGGGAACCTATCGGTCGGCAATCGAGAAGTTGGCCCAATTGAGAGATTTTGGAATTACGGCTATCGAGTTGCTTCCACTGACTCAATGTCCTGGCAGGTGGAATTGGGGTTACGACGGAGTGAACTATTTCGCTCCGTCTTGCAATTATGGGACACCCGAGGATCTGAAAGGTTTTGTGAATGCCTGCCATGAAAATGGCTTAGCCGTAATCAACGATGTCGTTTACAACCATGTCGGACCGGAGGGTAATTACTTATCTGAATTTGGCCCCTACAAAGCCAAACAGGGCACGCCTTGGGGAGATGCATTCGATTTTAGCAACGGTGAGGTTCGGCAATTTGTTATCGAAAATGTGCTTTTCTGGATAGAAGAATACCACTTTGATGGACTTCGGTTAGACGCTGTTCATTACATGTTTGACGATTCTGAGTTCAATATCCTGGACGAAATCCAGCAACGATTCCTGGAATACTCCCGTCAAATCGATCGGACGATTCATCTGATCGGTGAGTCAAATATTTACGACCCAGATTTGGTCGGAAACTTAGTTGAAGGGAATCCTCATTATGACGGAATCTGGTCTGACTGTTTGATGCATTCGATCTACAAATTTGGATGTCCGGAAGTTCGCCTTACGAATCGACACTATCGCCGCGAAGACATCGCAACGGCGTTGGAACACGCCTATGTTTTCAGCACGCCTCATGCGATACGGGTTACCGATGACTTAAGAAGAGAGCATCGTAAAACAGGTGGTCGTGCGTACATAAATTCTTTAGTGATGGCGCTTCAAACCCATGACAGCGTCGGGAATCATCCTCACGGGAAACGTCTGCATCAACTCACATCGGTTGATTTTCAAAAATCTGCCGCCGCGTTGATTCTGTTGTACCCATCCATTCCTATGATTTTCATGGGCGAAGAATGGGCGACTGATTCTCCGTTTCCATTTTTTGCCGACTTTGAAGACGTTGGCCTTCGGAAAGCGGTGGACAAAGGTCGACGCGATGAATATCCCCACCATGATTGGATCGATTCGCCGCTGCCATCGGATCCGCGTGCGTTTCTGGATTCGAAATCAACGCCCAAAATGGAAAACAATGACGTCAATCTTTGGTATCGGAGTCTGTTGAAATTGCGAAGGCAAGGCTTGGATGAAGGTTGGTTGGATGTATCCCATCTCGAAACTTGTTCGGATCTTGAACATGGGATTTTTGAGATCAACTATTGCACCGACGAGCTAACGGTTCGGATCTGCTGTCGACTCGATCGGGACTCCAGTGAATGGATTCCATTTGAATCCAGAGGATGCACAACGACATTGCTCAATAGTCGGACGAACAGCAAGGCACTCGAACCCGAGCATTGTATTATCTGGATAGATCGTTAGTTTTGAGAAACGTTTCCATGGATAACTGGCAATGATTAGCCAGTGATAAATTTAATAACAAATGTTAAACCTTAGATTCTCTGGGATCGGAAACACCGAAGCAATACAGGTTAGGATATGTCAGTTGTAAAGGCGATCATTGGAATCGCGGGAGCTTCCGGTTCTGGTAAATCATTTTTATGTGAGCGGTTTGCCGATTGCTTCGCAGAAGCATTGGGGCCTGAGGTTTCATTGGCGATTTTGAACGAAGATTCTTACTACCGACGTCAAGACCATCTCGATTTATCAAAACGGGCGGAAGTGAACTATGACCACCCCGACGCCATCGAAGCTGAACTTTTAGCGAGCCAGATCATGGCACTGAAGGCAGGGAATCGTATTGCAGTTCCACAGTACGATTTTGCTACTCATAACCGCTCCAATTTGACGACTGAGCTCGAACCAGCGGCTGTTTTACTTATTGAAGGAATTTTGATTTTTCATCACAAAGAGATTTTGAAACAGATCGACCAAAAGGTTTTTCTGGATGTACCGCTGGATATTTGCCTTGCTCGTCGAATTCGCCGGGACACAATTCAGCGTGGGCGAACGATCCAGTCAGTTTTGGATCAATACATGGCAACCGTCCGACCGATGTATTACCAATATGTCGAACCGTCCAAAAATGACGCTGACGTGGTTTTTCAGTATCCAATAGATTCCGCGGATTTAAATCAAAAATTGTTGAAGTTTTTGCAACCTCGAATCTTAAATACGATTTGATTTCGCGTCGAACTGGGGAAATCTCCGATATTTCGGGTAACTCTTGTTAAACTTGGGGTGCGGCCACACTTTTACACCCTCTGTTTGTTCTCCCGTGTCATGATGCGATCTCATTTTTTTAGGCCAGCATTTTCGATTTGTTGGGTCGGCATTATTGCCGCTTTTTTATTTTCATCTCAGCGGTCAAGTCTTGGGCAGGTTAAACCCAATATCGTATTGATCAACTTGGATGACGCCGATATCGAATTGCTTTCTCGAGACAATATCCGAGCTCTGTATCCGAATTTGGCTCGTTTTGTGGATCAAGGTTTGCAGTTCACCAATTTCCACGTAACCACACCGATCTGTGGACCATCGCGAGCCTGTTTGATGAGAGGTCAATATGCCCACAGCACAGGGATCCTGATCAATGAACCAGATTCCCATCGTTCCAATGGGTTTTCGGGAGGCATGCGCTATTACCGGGACCAAGGTTATTTCGAAAATGACCTACCTGTGTGGATGAAACAGCAAGGCTATCGAACGATGATGGTCGGCAAGTACCTGCACGGTCAGTTTCTTCCAATTGTTCCGGCATCTTGGGATGATTTCTATTCAACCCTTGGAGGAAATTACTTTGGTGCCTGGACACTGACAACTCGAAATAATCCTGCAGGGGAATTCAAACAGTTGGATTTTTCGACCTATCGGACCGAGCAGGAAACGACAGATGCCATCGAACTGATTCAACAACATGGAAATCGAAATAACGAACAGCCCTTTTTCATGTACTTGGCCCCTTACGCTCCTCACCACAACGCAGCCAGTTCAAACGCCTATGGGATGGTGGCACCTGTTTATGTCAACAGTTGGCCAAATTTTGAGATGCCTACCAATGCTTCGATTAACGAAGCGGATATCTCGGACAAGACGACAGCTATTCAAGCTGTGTTTCCGTTCAATTCTTTCGTTGCTGACGAACTGAAAAGACGCAACCGCCAAAGGGCCCTGTCGATGCGGTCGGTCGATACGATGTTTCGAGATATTTACAACCAAGTTCAGCAGGAAGGGATGCTCAACAATACCCTTTTTATTCTGACGAGCGACAACGGCTACGAAAGCGGGCATCGTCGATTCATTTTCGGAAAAGGGAATTCTTACAACCAAGTCTCTAATGTTCCTTTTTACGTGATTGGTCCCGGAGTGAATCCTGGTCAGGCAAACCATCTTTTGGCTCACATCGATATCGCGCCAACGCTGGTGGATCTGGCTGGAGGTACAGCTCCTGAATTTGTCGACGGAAAGTCATTCAAACAATTGATCTATCAACCAACTTCGGTCCAGCCTTGGGATTGGCGAACTGGTATTCTCATTGAAAACTGGGAATCGAATAACTATTTCACTCTGGAATTTCAGTTCGGTTCGACTTCTCTTCGGATGTACGATCGTTCCTATACCGAATGGGCCGATGGAACGAGCGAGTATTTCGATCTGGCGACAGACCCTCTGCAATTAGTCAATCGGATTGATAGTCTGGATCCGAATCTGAAAATAGCTTATTCCAATTTTATGAGAGCACTGCAAACCAAACAGATTGAACCAGACGTTACTATTAGTCGTCCATGGGATTCAGGGGCCCTGGTAGAAGAAGGTCAACCGGTGTCCGGTTTGGCCCGTGACGAAAAAGGGATCTCACGTGTGACGATTCTGGTTCGCAGGCTCAGTGATTTCAAATTTTGGAATGGAGCTACATGGCAGGACGGTTTTCATAACTTTGATGCCAAGCTTACCAATCCGGGTCATCAGTTGACGACATGGACATTCAATGAAACGCCGGGCGTCGAATCTGAAAATGAATATGTGGTTTTAATCGCTCGGGCATTCGACTACACCGGTGAATTCACGCAACAGGTAAAGTTTCATGTGCTTCGGTTTGTACCGCCCACAATCGTGTCCAAGGTGGTTGTTCCAGCCGTCGGAAGTCGTTTCCCCGTTCCCGGTATTCCACTGAAAATAGAGGGCAAAGTCGGAGCAGGCATGGTGGGAAGTCTGGCCCTTCTTTCGATCAGGGATAAGGACGCCAATCTTTATTGGAATGGTCAGTTTTGGCAATCTGAATGGACCTATGTGTTGACCCCAGTGGATCTTCAGCGGTGGAGTTACGAAGTGCCTATTCATCAAGGACATTTTAGTGTCACGGCCTGGGCGATCGATGATGTTGGAAATATCGAATCAACACCGGCATCGACATGGTTCTGGACCGAATAGAACCGATTGTTCCTGAATTCGACAGGGTTGTTTCGTTGAGTTTTGCGTTTATGCGAAGGTCAGCGCCGCCGTCGATTCTGTTATTTACAACGACGGGCAATGTGCCGAAATCCGTCTGGAAAGCGAAACCGCCCAATCTGCCGATCGAAATCGAGCAACCCTGAGCCTGTCAAACGGTAATTGATTTGCACGAAATTACTAACAATAATTGATGCCGTAAGCCGAATAAATTCTGCTTTCAAAACATCGCGGGATTCATAAGTTGAGTCGCCGGTTATCGCTGAAGGTAATCGGTTTCAACGGTTCTTCCCCTTTCTCTGTGCCAAATTTGCTTTTCGTGGAGTTCGCCAATGATTTTGTTTGATACGTCTCTCCTCGCTTTCGTGACGCCACTGCTTGTCGCTGGCGGCGTGATTCTAGTGATCTTCGGCCTGCTGGCTGTCTGGATCATGGGCGTCTACAACAAACTGGTGACTCTAAGGAATCGATACGAAAATGCTTTCTCGCAAATCGATGTTCAATTGAAACGCAGGCATGATCTGATTCCTAACCTTGTGAACGTCGCCAAGGGTTACATGGAACACGAAAAGGAGACGCTCGAAGCCGTTATTCAGGCCAGAAATCAGGCAATCAATGCTACGTCGAAAGCGTCTGCAAATCCGGGTGACCAGAATTCGATGCAGGAATTGGCATCAGCCGAATCAAATCTGAACGGAGCTCTTGGCAGATTGTTGATGATTGCTGAATCTTATCCTGATCTCAAAGCCAACGAAAACATGCTGGCACTTCAGGAAGAATTAACGTCAACTGAAAACAAGGTTTCTTTTGCACGGCAGAGCTACAACGATTCAGTGACCATGTACAACACCAGCCGGGAACTATTTCCCGCGAACATGATCGCCGGAACTTTCGGATTTTCAGATGCCCAGCTGTTTGTTGTTGATGAAGAATCGGAAAGGGTGGCTCCCAAAGTGGAATTCTAAAATTTTAATTCTGGGTTAGGCTTTGTGGAACTGATGGTCTGCAG
>JBCCSJ010000314.1:0-6586 GCA_039200505.1 Planctomycetota bacterium
CCGTCACAGATTTGAAGAGCGATCTTCACACTTTCGGCAAGCGGTAACTTACCGGAACTGCGAATGCGTTGAGCCAACGATTGCCCCTTCAAATATTCCATGACGTAGAAAAATTCACCTCTTAGGGTAAGGCCATAATCGTAAATCTGAACGGTATTCCAATGGGATAAAGTTGCCGAAAACTGCACTTCCCTTTCGAATCTTTCAATCGTCGTTTCATCATGAGCCGCATCTTCCATAATCAATTTTACAGCGGCCGGTCTTTTGAGCATTTTGTGTCTGGCTTTGTAAACGACTCCCATTCCACCCCGACCAATCTCTTCAATCAATTGATATTGGCCATACTGCCGAGCCGATTCGACTTCACGACGAATCGAATGAACGACGCTCGAACCGAGAGTTGCAACACAAGCCATCATGACCAACAACACGGCGTTGATGAGAATCGGTAACTCCGGGATAGCCAGCATCGGCTCAACTCTCATCTGAAAGAGCGTTACCAACGGAGGTAAAATGGCCATCGTTCCGGTGATGACCGCCGTGCGTTGCCACGGAGATGGAATAAATAGTCCGTAAATCGAAATGAAGATAGCAACCGCAGTTCCCAAGGTTGCATGCAAGGCTGGAATCTCGTCAAAATTACCCGAAACGAATAGCTCCTGAGTTTCGATTAACTGAACCGCAATCGCCTCGATCAAAGGGACCGCTAAGACTACGATTTCAATCGCTCGTAGTGTAATCAATGGAGCTTCCGGATTTCGCTTCAAATAAAGCGCAGTTGCGGAGAGAACCGAAATGGATAGTAGTCGAGTCGAAAACTGCCAAACATCCAATCCGCCGTAGATAAACACCAGGATCTTGACGACGGCCATCATGCACAGCAGCGTACAAGACGCAGTAAACAATCGTTGCTGAAGGAGGACTCTTGTCGATTCGTCAAACCGATTCAAAAAGTCAGCCTGCGGTGATTTGCTGTTCACCTGAATTTGCGCACGAAGCTTCGATGGCCATTTTGGTTTTTCGTTGGCCGAGGGAATATATTCGATTGTTTGTGCGAGGTCGTCTTTCATAAGGATACCGCCAGATCCTATTGTAACCCTATTCAGAACCGAGCTTTAGCGAATCCGATCAAATTCATGTGGCCATTTAGAAAACGATTGCCAAATTGGGAAAGGTTTGCAACTTCACGAACATCATCATGGCGAGAGTTTTAAGGGAATGTCATTTTGGAACGGAATGTTCCTTTAGGTTCAGATCGAGAAGTCGAATCTTGAACCGATTGAATGGATCAGCATTGTTGAACGTAGAAAAAAGCTTCGCCAGAAGGATCATGAACCAAACATCGACTTGCTTCTTCGGACAGGATACCTCCTCCCAAATCAGCAATCTGTTTGGTGGATTTGGCTAAGTCGCTCACCCCAAAGCTGCAGACCCAATACTCGTATTTTCCCTTGAGGGAATTGGGCATTACAAAAAGATCCGACACGTGTTGTTGGTCGGCCAAAATTTCGTAGTGACCATCGGCAGCATTTACAAATTCCCAACCGAAGAGGTGTTGATAAAACGGGATCGCTTTACGTTCATCCGAAAGATGAAGTTCGTTCCAAACCAATCGGCCTGGGGAGGACGACCGGCAACTCAAATCCGAACCATCGTAAATCGTAAATCCGGCCCCTTGAGGATCTCGGATTAGGGCGATATCCCCGTTTTGGAATTCGTCGGTCATTTCAAGTTTGGCATTTGGAAATGCCGGGATTTTAGAAAGTAAACTTTTGACACTATCGACTTGAATGTAGCTCATCCAAAAATGTGGCATGCCCAGGTTCCGAAACTTTGACGGCATCGGATAAATCCCGCAAATTTCATTTTCTCCCTGATGTGCAATGGAGTAGTTGGGATCGTCCGTGAAATTCCAGCCAAAAAGGGAACGATAAAATTCCTGGCTTTTGTTTAGCGAATAACTAGAAAGGTCAGCCCAGCAAAATGAATTCATCGGTGCTTTCAAAAATTGCGAATGTCAAACGTGTTCGTAAGGTAGTTTGGGGTATCCCCAGTGTGCCGCCATGGCATCGGCCGCAGCTTCCGGGTCCACGATTTCTCCCCAACCGCCGTTGTGCAAAAAGGAATGGGCAAATTCGTGAGCGATAATGTATTTTGAAAAACCTTCCGAGCACCTTTCCAGTCTTGGTTTGAGGACGACGCAGCGGCTTGAGCCATTCGGATTTAGATCGGGCATGACAACTACCCTGCCCTTGCCCGGTTGATAGTCGTCAAGTGTCACCCTGAAACAGGTGTCGGTCGAAAAATCATCCTTCACTTCATCGGGAAGACTCGCAAACACTTCACGAATCCGCCGATCCAAGTTTGGATATGCTCGGAAAGAGTCGAGCGATAGTTTGAAGCTTGGTTGAGCATTCATCTTAGGAAGATCTTGTTCAAGTTTTTTGAGTCAGATTGGTTTAGTTTTAAAATGCTAACAAAAAAGCGCGTCAGTTGATTCTTGCCAACTCATTTCCACTAAAAATTGTCTCCAAATTACGAACCAGTTTTGGGGCTCCTGATGAACTTGCTTTGTTAAAGGGCCCTTAAATTGGAATGGGAGGATTCTAAGTGTCGCCATCAATGATGCTGTGAGGTTTAGAATGAAATGAATGCTCGTAAGCTGTGATACTTAGCCATTTCCCCAAAAAGTGCATGCATTTGTAGCCAAGATTGGGGCGATTCATTCCGTGGGGCAGTTTCAAGTACCCTTAATTTGACTTCACAAGTTGTACAGCGATGTTTTTTCGAGAAAGGCACTTCCGTGATATTTGCCTTGTGAGTAGTTCCACGAAACAATTCGACTGACAGCGCCCTCTGAGGGCGCCTTTCTTCAGCCAGCAAGCCCCGCTCGTCAATTCGGGTACAGCCAGCTCTTCAATATCAGACCAAGAGCGACCCGCTCTGGTTCAGCTATCCAGCCATTCAATGGAGTTGTTGCTATGCGTTTAAGACAGTCAGAAAATAAAACTGGCCAAGTTTTTGAAGCCGTCGAGCAAGTAAGAAAGGAGATTCATCGGAAACGACCTGATCTCAAGGCCCTTGATCGTCGAGTTCATTATGCGGAAAAGTTTCTGCATCAGTTAGAAGGAGTTCAAGGCTCGCTCGCCGAACAATTGCGATCAAAAGTGCAGGAATTCATTCAAAATCCAGAGGATAAAATTTACGTGGCTCACTTTTGTTTGGATAAAAATGAGCGACCTGGAAGTAAGCGTGTGATGCTCATTTTTGCGGATCCGTCGAAGTCCGAAGGTAGTTGTTTCGAACTTTTGATCTACCAAAAGCTGCAGGTTCCCGAATGGGCAGGTCGGATTCTTCAGCAGTCAATTGCATGTCCGATCATCGTTTCAAGATGTTCAGGCGGATTTAATAACGAAACGATGCTTGGAATTTTCCCTGAACATCTTTCGGATAAAAAACAGGATCATCAACAGCGCAGCGACGCTAAAGCATTTTATCTTATCGACCGTTTCGTGGCTAGATTCTTAAAATACTCACGACTGTCCCTCGGGTGCTTTACCGAAGATAGTTTCCCAAATTTAAGAAAACTGCTTCAGAAAAACTCGTTCGATGAGACTCAGATTTTTTTGCAAATGGCTGGTGTTATTTGGCTTGGCTTGCATGAGCAAAACCACCAAATTTCAGTTTTGCCGCTACATGAAAACTTGGCAGTTTTTTCTAGGATTGCGTTGTCAGGTTTAGAAGAACTTCGAGTTGATCTGATGTCGATGATTCAGATCTTTGAAGGTTCTGAAATTCGGGAAAACGTGGATTACTATCAGGCGGTGGGTGAATATGTACTTTTGGAAAGGCTGATGGCTTATTCTTTGGTTGATTTAGACCATCGAAAAGATGGCAACATCGTACCAAGTTTTGACACGTTTGGGTCCCACGTGTTGTTCCTGGGCCTTTTAAAAAAAGGGCATCTTGAGTTTGAAGATCAGCACGGTCCCTCTCGAAAGTTGCGGCTTAAGAGTACTTGGTTGGACGGCGTCAACGAAGTTTTGCATGAAATAAACACGGTTTACGAGCAAGCCAATACGGTTAAGCTCGATGCTCTGGCTAGCGGACAACTCACCAAGTCTGAAGTTAGAGAACGTGTTCGAGATTTTATGGAAAGCTATGTCGATTCTGTGATCCTTGATCATGGTTTGGTTCCAACTATAGATTTCGAATTCGAAATTAAGTCAAAGAATCCTGACAAGGGATCTAGAATGGTCAAGTTTCGGATGCTCCAGTGGTTTGCGGATGTATACGAAGACATTTATCCAATCGTTTGATCATAACAGCCCTGAAAGCTGAAGGAGTAAAGAAGGCTGTCTTGAAAATGGGCAGCTTTTCTTTTGTATTGCGCGTAGCGGATTCATTTCAACCCTCCGATTAAAGCTGAAATTGACGTTGCTAAGATTCGAAAGCCTGTTTGCCGTTCAGCAAGCAGGGCGTTATTGAATGATGGCCATTGGCACATTTTTAATAGTATTTTATGAAATGCAGAGCTGCTGCCCGATTTTGAGCACCATTCCGGGAATACCCGATTTTCGTAACGATTCGAATAAAACGGTTGTGGTACTTAATTAGTTTCTAGTTTGCAACGAAAGCTTTTACTGCCGAAGATCCCAACAGGCTCTTTTTTAAGTAACGAATCAGTCTTTACAGAGAATTCGGATCAAGCGAGGAAATCATGGCCCGACTACTTACACTTGCGATCGCAAGTTTGGCATTGTTCTGTGTGCCCGAAACAGAGGCTCAAGAGGGACGAGGTTTCTTTTTTCGCAGAGCACGGGCACAGGCTTCACCACAAATCAAATTCAATCATGGACCCTATCGCTTCGAAACGAGCCGGTACTATGCCGACCAACAATCTCGGCTTTCACGAATTTTGGATGGTCCGCTTACGGGGAAATATCGCGACCCTGCCGAGGTCGATTCGAGGTATGTCGGTGGCTTTCACCAACGATATTTCGACAACATCGGAGTGCCTCCCGGGGACATCGGAATTCGTGGCAATGGCATTAACTGGTATTTGTGGTAGTTATCTGATTGGGTGATTATCGTTTTTCAGCTTGGATCCGGATTAGCGTTTCGATTTTTCGATTCGCGATTTTGGTGCCACCTGAAAAAATCCACCCCCAAACTTTCCGCCTCCACCGCCCAAGCCGTTGACTCCATTTTGGAATCCATCGCCAGCCTCAATTTTTTTCAAAAGGGCGGCGATCTTAAGATGCGTCTTCCTTCGCTGCTCAATGATCAAAACGGAATAATCGACTACGATTGCCTCGCCAGTTTTGGATTTTCCACCTAGCGTGCCACTCCAGGATGGCAATGTTCGAATGGTTCCCGGAGCATCACTGTTTTCAGCGGTTAACCAGGTTTCGGGTTCGATCAGTTCGGGCAGTGCTATTGCCAGGGCGGTCGAAACGATGGTTGGAATTCGGTAGTAATGAGTTTCAACAGGATTTTCATCTACCTGATCGCGCGGTTTTGAATTGCGTAAGGCTTCTCGATAGATCTCCAGAAGCTCAAAAACTTGTGACTGCCCTTGGTCATTTTGGCAAACAACCATACTTCCCGGTTTCGGAAAAACGATGTCCCCACTGCCTCCATTGATCATCCAGGAATCGGGAAGCGTCTGACTTGCAATCGCTTCGCTTAATGCCTCCGATTCTTCTTCTGTCCGACAAAGGTCTCTTACGTCGTAAACAGCGGTGACCAAATTTACTTTTTGGGTGGAAGTAATCCAAAGCACGCCATCTTCTATTTTCCAATCCATCTTCTCAGGTGCACACAAAAGTTTCAGGACTAGCTGAAGAGGTTGGTCTTGGATGAAAAGTGAAATGGGAGTCCTTTTTCGAATCCCTACCTTTTCTAGTGCCTTTAGATCCAATCGGATATTACCTTCAGTAAGCTTTGCCAACGACGCGACAACCTCGCTCAACGGGGTATCATTAAATTCAACAGTTATATTTTTTTCGGTAAGTTTTCGGAGCTCTTCATTTTGGGAGGGTGCAAAAACAAACGTCTGCCTTCCAGGTTGAATCAACGCCCCAATCAAACCTGCTACTCGACGGTGGACTGTGTTGGATTGACGTAAAAACATGACGTCGCCAAGCATGACGATACTCCCATCGCCTCCATTGGTCTCCCACGATTCCGACGCCACGCAAGACTCAATTGCGTAACTAATGTCATCTGGTTTGAATCCTAAATCCAATAATTTCCCAAGGTTGTATTGGCGGGTAAAGATGATGGGATCTTTGAGTGCGTCGAGGTGGATTACCTTTCCTTCCCATCGCCATTGAATTCCAATCGCTTCTAATCGGTCGAGGATCAGATAGATCGGTTCATTATCAAGTGCGTCAGTGACCGGTTCGCTCGATAAAATTCCGGCACTGGCCATCGATCGGTCGTCCATAACGATATGGAATCCCGTTTTTTCGCCCAACCAAGATATAACGTCTTTGAGTGAAGTTTCCTGAAATTGGACCGTTTCGGTGGCCGCCAAAGACTGAGGCAACGAAATCGCCGGGTCGATTGAATAGGGCGTATC
>JBCCSJ010000315.1:0-6576 GCA_039200505.1 Planctomycetota bacterium
CACCGTTGTTGTTTCGCCCGCCAGGGAACCGCCTACCGTGGCGGTACTGTTTCGGACCACCGTAACCAACTCGAAATTTCATTGAAAAAGTCCTCACAAGACTTGACGATTATGGGCGATCACGACGCAAAGGTAAAATGGTGATCCGGCTAATGGATTGAAGCCAACTCAACTGACCCTCGCCTTCGATGCCCGATAGTCGGGCTCGAATCGGTTGCACGCAAAAATGTCCTCGGAAAAAAGACTCTTGATTATCGACCGACGTCCGAATTTTAAAACTGTATCTCTTCGAACGAAAACGAGATCAAATTACTGCCACGAACATTCGGTCATGAAGTGCCGTATCTTAAAGGATAGAACCGCCGAAATGGCCCGCTAGGCAAACTGACCGAAATGCTGGCCTTGGGCCACCCCGCATTTCCGAATGTTCCGGCTATTCGTATTCCGTTTGGTTGGATCGGGTAAGATCGGTGGTTAACCCTGTAAACCAAATGGCTTGTTTGCCTAAAATGATTAGTAGTGCTTCAATTCAATGGCTGTGGTTGATCTATAAGAATTCACCAAATTCCTACCCGACGAAGTACTGTCTCAAGCAAGTTGAATCATCCCCAAATCTGAATCTATGAAATTTCAGCTACTCTGCTCTATCTTGATTTTGGCCTGTTTGATCGGGTGCAACGACCCGGGTGTCGCCGGTAAAGGAAAATCGGATTCATCCGAAGCTGACAAACCCGCTACGACCAACGAACAAGTCAACGTCATTCTCCAAACGACCAAGGAGGAAAAACTGATCGGCGAGTTGGCCGTTCAAGTTAGTCAACTAAACCAGACATTTTCAAAAGATAAGGTTGACGCTGGCGAAGTTTTTGAATCTGAAATTGACTACTTAGGCCCCAGCAATCAGAGTCTCGCGGACTTGGAATCCAAACTTGCCTCTTCAGATCCATCTCACCTTGGCTATGAAATGCTGGAGATCGAAAAAGCGGCTCGCAAGCTAAACACGCAAACTGAACGAATTTGGGAGGGCGTTTTTAAGGACCAAAAATTTGACAGCTGCCAAATAGGAACAACAGGCAGTCGATTTGAGGGTGATGATTTTGTTCAGAGCACTTTATTTGAGGGAAGGTTTCAAGCGGAAACGGGCTCTCTATTTGGAATCAAGGCTCATCAAGATATCACTTGGAGAAAAATTGACAATCAATGGAAAGTTGTCGGGTGGAAACAAGAGGATTTTAAGCTCTTGATGAATAAAGCTGCCCTTTTCGAGGACGTCACCGAATCCGCAATCCCGGATGCCAAAACGCGAGAAATGGTGCAAAAATATTCGCACTGGGAGATTATGGAAAAACACTCCCAGATCGCGACTCCGTCTATTCGGCATACCAAGATTCAATACAAACGATTTAACGACTGGGAATCATCGTTTACTTTCCCATGTGTCAGCGTTTTGGATTGGAACGATGACGGGTTTGACGACTTTTTTGTAACCGACCGATGGCAACCGTCACAGCTTTTGGAAAATCAAGGAGACGGGACGTTTAAAGATGTTAGTGAGAAAAGCGGTCTGAAAATCGACGAATTAGCAATTTGTTCGCTATTCGCTGATTTTGACAATGACGGCGAACAGGAAGCGCTGATCGGGGGCGGATTGGTTCCGACTCGCTATTTTGAAAAGGTAAATGGCGTATTCAAGGAAGATTTGTCACAGAAGAATCAATGGAAAGACATTCGGTTCGTCGTTTCAGGGTCCGTTGTTGATATCAATGGCGACGGTCTTTTGGATGTCTACTTGTGTACGTATGGGCTGGGCGATGGGCCCCCAAAAACATGGGTCGACCAAATCATTCGTCCCTCCGAAAAGCAAGAATTCTGTCTTAAAATGGCGGATTCTCACTACTATTTGAGCCGCGGTGGGTTACCCAACATTGTATTAATGAATCGAAACGGCAAACTTCAACGGGTCGAAAACCTGGACGAAGACCTTGCTCAATGGCGTTGCTCGTTCCAGACCGTTTGGAACGACATCGATTCCGATGGAGACCTTGACGCTTACATTTGTAATGACTTTGCAGCTGACCAATTCCTTCGAAACGATACGCCGAAAGGAGAATTTGATCTGCAATTCACCGAATTTTCGGCAGACGTCATCCCTGACGGAAAAATGGGATTCGGGATGGGTGCATCTTGGGGTGACTACAACAATGATGGGAACCTTGACCTTTACGTGTCAAACATGTATTCCAAGGCGGGAACTCGAATCTTGAAAAAGTTCCCAGTTGTGGATGAACGAATCAAGTCTTCCGCCAGGGGTAATTTCCTTTATGAAAATAACGGCGACGGCAGTTTCAAACAGGTCGCCGGATTTGGAGACGATCAACAGCACGTCAACAAAGTCGGTTGGTCATTCGGTGGACAGTTTGCCGATTTCAACAACGATGCTTTGATGGACATCTACGTTCCCAGCGGTTTTTATACCCCACCGGAGATCATGAAATCTCCGGGCGATAGGTGAAGTTGCCTTTGGCGTACGGTCGTACGCATGGACCCTACAAAAGCAGAAGACTTCCAAGAAAACGATGCCTGGGAACAGGAAAGTTTGTTTGTCAACATCATCGAGCGGGCGCACAACGATGACGGCGAAGGGCCTCCGTTTCGATCCATCCCCTTCAGTGGAGGTGAACGAAACCGATTGTTCATGAATCAGGGAGATAACTTCAAAGATTTCACATTAGTTTCGGGTGCCGATTATCGAGAGGACGGCCGCGGATTCGCGTTGGTCGATTACGACCAAGATGGATTCCTTGATATGGCGATCGTTTCGCCCAACAAGCCAAAATTTCGCATCGTTCGAAACAAAATGGGCGATGTTTTTGAAGATGCAAAAAAGAACCAATTTCTTAAAGTCAACTTGATCGGCGGAAACACGACATCCGAGCCGTCCGACCAATGGAGCCCGCGTGATGCCTACGGTGCAGCTTTGCTTGTGGAAATCGGCAGCACCAAAAGGATTTTTTCGTTCGACTGCAGCGAAGGATTATCTAGTCAAAACTCACGCTTGGTCCACGTCGGTCTAGGCCGTTCCAAACAGGCTGACAAAATCACGGTGAATTGGCCATCGGGTAAAAAAACGGTAGTGAAGAACCTGCCTTATGGCGAAACGGTCACGATTTATGAAAATCCCGATCGTGAATAAGCAAAATCAGCCACGGCAGGGTTGCTGGTTCAATCATCCGTTAAGATTTAACCGATGTCCCCACAAATTTCAGGAATCAAAGTTGATTGGCTAAACTACTGTTTTAGGTTCGTCGCTCTTTAGCGTAAGAACTCCAAACCGGAACTCAAACGATCGTAAGTCATCGCTGTTTCGTACGATTTACACATGACAACAAAACATCTTCCAAACCGACCCTTACTTATTTTTCCAATTTTGTGCCTCGGGTTCCTAATTGCCGCGACCGGCTGCGATCCAGTCAGCCCAAGTGTCCGTCGAAAACAGGGTAAAGAGGGTGATATCAAGTCAGCCTCCAAAGAAGAGTCGGCCCGAATTGAGATCATCAAAAAAGTAACCCAGTCTGAAGAGCTGGTGGGGAACTTGGCTGGAGGACTAAGTCAGATCGCGGCCACGTTCGAAGATCCTTCGGCTGCCAGGGATTCCGTTTTCCAAGAGACCGTGAAATACGTCGGGCCAGAAGATTTCGACTTGGAATCTTTGGTGGAAAAAAGTTTGGCTCATTCGGACCACGTCACGACTCACAAGTTTGGCGTGATGGATTCTGCTCGTGATCTCAAACCTGCAGACGAACGGATTTGGTCTAAGGTTGTCGGATCCGACGAAAAGTTCGACAGCTGTAATTTTGGAGTCACCGGGGCTCAGTTTGATGGCGAAGACTTTCTGATGGAAACGCTCTTTGAAGGTCGACTGACCGACTCGAAAGACAGGATTATTGGGGTCAAAGCACATCAAGAATTGAGGTGGACCAAAGTTGAAAACGATTGGAAATTAGCCGCATGGACGCAACAGGACTTCAAACTCCTGATCAACAGCGGACCATTATTCGTCGATGTCACCGATCGAGTCATTCCAGACAAAGAGACACTCGAGCGAGCCCGAACTTATTCGCACTGGGAATTGATGCTGAAACAGGCCAGCGTCAACACGCCGACCCTTAGGCATACGCGGATTCAGTACAAGTACTTCAATGACTGGGAATCTTCTTACACGTTTCCTTGCGTGAGCGTGGTCGATTGGAATCGGGATGGGCATGACGATCTGTTCGTGACCGATCGTTGGCAACCATCTCAACTCTTGCAGAACAATGGTGACGGGACATTTACCGATGTGTCGATCGAAAGCGGACTGTACATCGAAGAAATGGCGATCAGTTCGATTTTCGCCGACTTCGATAACGATGGTGACGAGGATGTCATCATTGGCGGAGCGGTCAATGGTTCTCGCTATTTCGAAATGGTGGATGGAAAATACGTCGAAGACACAACTGCGCCTCAATGGAAGGACATGAAGTACGTGACTTCCGGGTCGGTGGTTGATATTAACAACGACGGATTGTTGGATGTTTATTTGGCGACTTCGGGACTTGGAGAAGGGCCGTTTAGCAAATGGGGGCCAATGGTGGTTCGGCCCCAAGAAACTGAAAAATTCAAAGAAGCGATGCACAAGTCTCATCACTTCATGAGTCGAGGCGGTTTACCCAACATCGTATTGATGAATTACAACGGAAAACTTTATCGCGTCGAAAATCTGTGTGATGAACTATCGCAGTATCGCGCGACCCTCCAATCGGCCTGGTCAGATTTTGATTCCGATGGGGACCTGGATCTGTACGTGTCCAACGACTTTGCCCCGGATGCATTTTTACGGAATGACACACCCCAAGGAGCATCCATACCAGTCTTTACTGATTTTTCGGATGAGATCGTGCCTGCCAAAAGAATGGGTTTTGGAATGGGGACTAGTTTTGGTGACTACAACAACGACGGGTTATTGGACCTGTATGTCACCAACATGTACTCCAAAGCGGGGACCCGAATCTTGAAGCAATTTCCGGACGCCAGCGATCAAATCAAATCGGCCGCCTACGGAAACTTTCTTTACGAGAATGTAGGTGGCAAGTTCAAGCAAGTTGCTGGAACGACTGAGGGAACGCAACAGGTTTCCAAAGTCGGATGGGCGTTCGGTGGTCAGTTCGCAGACTTCGACAATGACACACACCTTGATATTTATGTTCCGAGCGGATTTTTCACGCCTCCGGAAGCACTCCGAAAACCGGGGGATTGGTGAAGTTGCCTCTGGCGCGCGGTCGTGCGCACAGACCCTGAGGGTCAGTCAAGCGAAACGGAAGAAGAGGTTTGGGACGAATCGGATTTGACAGTCTACACGATTCAAAAAGCGAAAGCGGACGATGGTGAAGGCCTACCTTTTCGATCTATTCCGTTCAGTGGGCGAGAGCGTAATCGTTTATTTATGAATGAAGGCGATAACTTCCACGAACACACGCTCGTTTCAGGAGCCGATTTTCGAGAAGATGGTCGTGGATTCGCTTTGTTTGATTATGACAACGATGGATTTCTCGACTTCGCAATCGCCAATCCCAATTCGCCCAAACTGAGGATTGTCCGCAACAGGATGGCGGACTTGGCTCAGTCGACTGCCGGCAACTCGTTCGTTCGCATCAAACTGATTGGTGGGCATAAGGAAAAAGAAGCGACTGAGCAATGGAGTCCGCGCTCTCCTTATGGTGCGAAAGTAACCGCTTCGACTGGAAAACTAAAACGGATATTCCAATACAACGCGAGTGAAGGATTGTCCGCCCAGAATGGACGCTACATCCACATCGGTATGGGAAAACTTAAGCAGATTGATGAACTAGAGATTCAATGGCCAAGCGGCAAAATATCTCATCTCAAAGCACTCCAAGCTGGCCAAACCACAGTCGTCTATGAAAACCCAGCTGAATCGGAGTGAGGGCATGAGCTAGTTCAGTTGGTGCTTAAACGAAGATCGTTATGACTAAGGTCAGGCAGCGGATCATTTTCAAAAGAGCCGAGCAAAAGATTTTGAACGAAGTAGATTCGGTAAAAACAAAGGTTTGATTGGCGTTTAGATTAGAGCCGGAAAACTTTTAGAAATAATCTTCAACTAGCGTTGACAGTTCGCCGATCCACTCTAAAATTCGATGCACACGAGCGGGTAACACTGCTCGTTTTTTCTTCGCCTTTCTGAGGTGAGGAAACCTTGCTTTGGCAAGGTTTGATCTTTGACAATTTAGTAGATAACCTCTTGTTAAATTCTTTTTGAATTAAGCAAAAGCACAAGATCATGTGAACCAAGCATGGTGACATTATTCCAGTCACCTTGCCCGGTCAAACTAAACTGGTAAGCACTTCGGTGCTAGAACCTTTATTTTAATTGGCTCTGATTAACTCTGTTAATCGGTAATTTTGCTAGTCGTCTGTGACTTTCTGTTTCGACAGATCGGAAACATCACAGCAAGCATACAATTGAAGGGTTTGATCCTGGCTCAGAATGAACGTTGGCGGCGTGGATTAGGCATGCAA
>JBCCSJ010000316.1:0-6560 GCA_039200505.1 Planctomycetota bacterium
CCCGAACATGGTCCGGCAATGACGGCGATTTTATCGCTTTATCAATCGTTAAAAGAAACGGATAAAGATCAAAAACAGGCGATTCTTGATTTTCTTTTTGGATTGGTGAAAAACGAGTCTCAAACGGCTCAGGCCAATTTTGCTCTTGGGACAATTTTATGGCAAGAAGGTGAACAAAAAGAAGCCATCCGATATATGACTCAAGCCTATGAAAAGAATCCCAATCAAAACCCCTACATCAACAATCTTGCCTGGCAGCTTGCCAATGCTGAAGAACCGCAGCTTGATAAGGCTTTGGAGCTTGCCCGGAAGGTTGTGGCTCGCAATCCCAGCAACGCATCCTACCGTGATACGCTGGGGACTGTTTTAATGAAAACCGGAGACTTCCGCGGGGCAAGTCTTGAATTTGAAAAAGCGATGCGCGGAGTAAAAGACCCTGTAGCAGTCCGAAAAAAATTAGCCCAGTGTTTCCAAAATTTGGGGATGGAAGAAATGGCGGAACAACACTTGCTAATGATCAAGAAAGCCGAACAAGAATCCAGGAATGAGTGATTGCTCGGCCGAGTCGGGTTACGATGCGGTTTTTTCGAATTCGATTTCACATCCTACAGGGGATTCGGCGAACTGAGGTTCCTGTTCGGTCCACTGATACACTTTTTGGCCCATGACCCAAGTGGTTACTGGCCAACCCATAAGTTCTTCGCCCGCCCAAGGGCTCCATTGGCATTTGGTCTGCTGGGTTTCATTTGAAACTGTTTGTTTTAGGTTGGGATCTACAAGTACCAAATCGGCATCGTAGCCAACCGCGATTTTACCCTTGTTTTTGAGCTTCCAGATTTCTGCTGGGCGAGTGCACATCCATTGGACGACTTGTTGAATCGAACATTCCCCCTGATGCACTTGGTTCAACAACAACGCCAGCGAGTTTTCAACCGCGGGGAGTCCTGAAGGACAGTCCGGATAGGGTAATTTTTTCTCTTCGATGGTGTGAGGTGCGTGATCGGTTGCGATGATGTCGATATCACCTTCTAACAAAGCTTGCCACAATCTTTGATTGTCTTCGAAATACTTCACCGAAGGATTCATTTTGATCAACGATCCCAAACGCTCGTAGTCATCGAAGTTAAAAAATAAATGATGGGGGCAGACTTCCGCGGTGATGTATTGACTTCGATTGACGAGACAAGCGTCGACTTCTTGGCCTGTTGAAACGTGTAGCACGTGAAAATGGTGCTGATACTCATTGGCCAACGCAATAGCACGTTTGGTTGCAACCAAGGCGGCTTCATGGTCTCGCACTAAAGAGTGTGTCGACACGTCAGTCGAACCAGCATGTTTTTTGAGATTGGATCGCACCGTCGATTCATCTTCACAATGAGCACAAATTGATAGAGTCGTCTCTCGAAAGATCTTTTCTAGGGCGGACTGCTCATCGACAAGCAGGTTGCCGGTACTGGAACCAATGAAAATCTTGATGCCAGGTGTTCGTTTCGCATGCTTCAGATCGTCGACGTTACTCGGCGTGGCACCGATATAGAAACCGTAATTCACAAGGCAAGACTTGGATGCAGTTTCAAGCTTTCGGTCGAGCTCAGTTTGAGTCACCGTATTGGGAATCGTGTTCGGCATCTCTAAAAAACTGGTCACTCCACCCTTGGCGCACGCCCGGGTCGCGTGATGCAGGTCCTCTTTGTGAGTCAATCCTGGCTCTCGAAAATGAACTTGATCGTCAACCACCCCTGGGATTAACCACTGACCAGATGCATCGACGACTTCATCAGCGGAAGCTGAATCGCTGGCATCCACGTCCAGAATTTTGGAATCTTCAATAAGAATTGCAGACTCGCGAACCTGCTCGGGCAAAACGACTTTTGCATTTTTGATAAGTATTTTCATCTTGACGTCGGTTCTAAAGCAATCGGGTTGGAATGAGCGAATGGGCCTGAGATAATCATCTTCGAGTGTTGTACGGTAAGAAGGTAGTCGCCACAATTCGTGCTGCCAGCCCTGCCGTTATTTTGCTGTAAATCACGCTTGTTCGGTGGTCCGGTTTCTTTAAAAATCTGCCAACTGAAGTGATTCCAGAAAATTTCGATCCGATTTTGTTTTCTAATGCCATGACCAATCCAGACGAAAATCAACCCAAACTTGACAGGAATACCTATGAGAAACTGGGCCAGTTTTATCTGGGTAAGCAGTACGATATGGGATCGAGGGAACGGCTCGAAAATTTGCTGATGTACGATTCGAAAGACTTGTGCACGCATGCCGTTGTCGTCGGAATGACTGGAAGTGGAAAAACGGGTCTGTGTATCGGTTTGCTCGAAGAAGCAGCCATGGATCGAATTCCGTCTTTGGTGATCGATCCTAAAGGGGACATCGCTAACTTGTTGCTAACTTTTCCATCGCTAAAAGGGGAAGACTTTCGTCCCTGGATTGATGAAAGTCAGGCGGCGAAAAAAGGGATGACACCTGACGATTATGCCGAATCCGAAGCTGAGAAATGGAAAAAGGGTTTGGGAAATTGGGGACAGGACGGAGAAAGAATCCGTGAGCTTCGCGAAACCGTCGACATGCGGATTTACACACCCGGCAGCAATACCGGTCGCCCATTGACGATCCTTAAATCTTTCGCTGCCCCATCTTCCGAAATCGTCAATGACAACGATCTGTTTTACGATCGAATTTCATCGGCGACATCAGGGTTGTTAGCTCTTTTGGGTATCGATGCGGATCCCATCAATTCGACCGAACACATCCTGATTTCTAAAATCTTAGAGCACTCGTGGCGAAAAGGAAAAGATCTCGATTTGGGGCGGTTGATTCGTATGATTCAGGATCCGCCGTTTGAACAAGTTGGGATTATGGAACTGGATGCCGTTTGCCCACCCAAGGAACGGCAACAGCTTGCAATGACTCTCAACAATCTTTTGGCCTCGCCGTCTTTTGCAGGTTGGCTGGCAGGGGAGCCATTGGATATTAAGCGAATGCTTCATAACGACGACGGCAAACCTTGCATCTCGATCGTATCGATCGCGCATTTGTCGGATAAAGAACGCATGTTTTTTGTTACGATTTTGCTCAACGAGTTGATCTCGTGGATGAGAACTCAAGCAGGCACGTCCAGTCTTAGGTCCCTGTTTTATATGGACGAAGTGTTTGGCTATTTTCCTCCGACAAAAAATCCTCCCTCAAAACAACCGATGTTAACCTTGTTGAAGCAAGCTAGAGCGTTTGGGTTGGGATGCGTTTTGGCAACTCAGAATCCAGTTGATTTGGACTACAAAGGGCTATCGAATGCGGGAACGTGGTTTTTGGGGCGACTCCAAACGGAACGTGATAAAGCTCGAGTACTGGAAGGTTTGGAGGGTGCATCCTCGCAGGCTGGTTCAACGTTTGATCGTTCTGCGATGGAAGAGACGCTGGCTGGACTGGGTAGCCGTGTTTTCTTGATGAACAACGTCCACGAAGATCATCCGTCAATCTTTGAGACCAGATGGGTCATGTCGTATCTGCGCGGGCCATTGACTCGAAATCAGATCCAAACCTTGGTGAAACAGGACGAAGATTTTCAGGCCAAAAAAGAATCAAACCAAACAGATAGTCCGACATCAACGTCGGCAGAGTTATCGCAGAACGAACCACTACCAGCTGTTGAAACCAGCCAACCGGTATCGACGTTAGATCGCCAAGTCATACCTGATAAGGTGAATCAGTATTATGTCGTCCCCGAAGAACGAGTGACTGGAAATGACCGGCTGGTTTATCGACCGAGATTGTTCGCTCGAGGTCGATTGCACTTCGTCAGGACCACATATCACGTCGACCAATGGGTTGATAAAGTCTATTTGGCAGTTCCCACGGAGAATGATCTGCCTCATGAAGTATGGGAACAGGCCGATTTGTTCACGCAGAAACTCGAACTCGAATCGAATTGCACTTTTGATAAAGCAGAATTTGATCTCGTCGGACCGGCTTTGTTGAAGTCGGAAAACTTCCGAAGCTGGAAAAAAGAGTTTGCCGAGTCTCTTTACCGAGCCCACGAAGTCAAGATTTGGCGGTGCGAAGATATTAAAGAATATTCGGTCGCCGACGAATCGTTGGGGGATTTTAAGGTCCGCATCGAGCAACAGGTGTCCGAAAAACGAGATGAGGCGGTTGATAAGATTCGGGAACGATTCGGAAAAAAATTCGCAACCTTGAGGGGGCAGATGCGGCGGGCCGAAGATCGAGTCGAAATTCAAAAAGAGCAGTATCGCCAGACTCGCTTGTCGTCTTACCTGTCGATTGGACAAACAATCATGGGCGCGTTGCTGGGTCGCAAAACAACTCGCAGTGCTGGAACGTCGGTTCGATCAATCGGACGGACATCCAAGGAAAAGAGTGACATTTCACGTGCCGAAGACAATCTGGAAGAGCTGCAAATTAAATTCGAAAACCTTGAACACGAATTCAACCAATCCATTGCCGAAATGGAAGACAAGCTGCACGTCGATAATCTCGAATACACCGAGCTAACGTTGTCCCCGCGGAAAAGCGGTATTACAGTCGAGGAATTCGGTATCGCTTGGTTTCCTTTAAGAATTGATACATCCAACAGGGAAGAAAGAATCTTTTAACACACGGCGTTACGGGACGGTCGTCTGTTGGCGGCGAAAGATTGCCGATGCCCGTCTTCTTCGATAACGGTACAAACCGATCGGAGTGGGATGGGTTCTCCAATCTGCAAATGCGGGGTAACCCGATTGATCGTTAACACCATGATTTGAATGATGATTGCTGGCACGACGTTCAATTTGGGCAGCTAGGGCAACCGAGCGAACTTGTAACAGCGGTCATGGCACCCCAATCATCGGGAATCGTTTCTTTGGTCTTTTGATCGAAGTCTTTAACGGGTGCTTTGCCGTCAATCGGGATACAAAACTCTGCTGGATGCTTTACCAAGAAGGAAGATTATACCGACGCCGAAATCACTAAATTTAGATTCGTTCCGATTGGTTATTGGATGCTCTTAGACACTGAATTACCATAAATCTATTCAATGTAATCCTAACAGGAGATCGAATAATGTTGTTCCGAGTGATTCTTTTGGCAGTCGCATCCCTATTTTCCACTCAGATTTTCGGGCAGGAAATTCTTGGGCCAGAGGGATCCAAGCTCTATGTGCGCGTGACTCAAAACCGTGAGCTCGAAGGAATTCCGATTGATTTGGCCGAGATAAAAGTGAGCACAAGTTTCGGAATGATCGCGGTGCCATTAATCAAGATCGACGGAATCAAGATGCACGCCGATGCGAACGATTCATCGGTCATCGCTTTTAAAAATGGTGACGTTGTCACAGGTAAAGTTCAATTGGAAAAAATCAAACTCAAAACCGAATGGGGCGTCGCTCATATCAATACGGAACAAGTGGAACAATTGACGGCGTCTAAAGGTGCGAGATTCTTTTCCGATTCGGCTGGCGGAGTGCAAGGCTGGAAGTTCAATCGCAACGCGGTCTCAGCTGGTAGCTCAACAACCCGAGCCAACTTTTTGGGACGTTAATTTTGGCTAGTTGAGATTTGATCGAAAGGTATCCATGTTGAAAATTCGCACGGCGATCCTATTTTGTCTGGGCTTGCTGACGTCAGTTTCGAGTTTGTCGTTGGCTCAATCGACGGCAAAGACTGGTCCTAAAAATGACCCCGATCGTCAGCAGTTTACAATGACGATTCGTTTGACAGAAATGCAGCGAAATCAGCTTCGTATGCAAGGAAATCTGACGATTCCCGTACCGAGTCAAATCATTGGTTCCGTAGCTGCGATTAAGCTACAAGGCAAACCTACGTTTTTGGATGAGGTGGCCAAAATCGAACCTGTCGATCACCGCCTGGGCCAAACGCTTTTCCTTTCGGTCGACGAATCGGTGGTAGACCGCATTGAATTTCAGCCGATCCTCATGAAGATTTATCATTCGGCTTTTCAAAAGATCGTGCTCAATTACAGACCGACCCTTGGAATGGTTCCTGCGGTCGCTAAACCAGACAACGTCGAACAAAAAGAATCTAGACTGTTCTACGTGCGACTTGACTCGGAAAGGGCCGCAATGGCTCAGATTCTGGATTTCGATTCAATGTTTGTCGAAACGGAATTTGGAAAGATCGATATCCCTAGCCACGAAATCGACGGGCTCAAATTCAACCTCAACGATCGCAGTGAGGATGTTTGGATCAGTTTGAGGGGCGGCGATTCGTTTCGCGGAAAAATAGGTTTCGAGGCAATGCGAATTCGAACACGATGGGCCGAGATTGATCTTTTGGTATCCGAAGTCGACTCGATAACAACGAATTCTCAATTTGTTTTTGCCAAGTCCGATGATTCAAAATGGGATTTGATTGTCCCGACCTGGCCTAACGGAGCGATTCCCATTATCAATAGATTTGACAATCCTTTTGTTGCTTTTCAACTTATCCGTTCTAAGCAATATGCGGCTATTTCTCAAAACCCTGAAGAAGTCGATAAAGAACAACAACTATATGTTGATGACAAGCTAAGGCCAGCCATTGCCAAGCTGCACAGCC
>JBCCSJ010000317.1:0-6546 GCA_039200505.1 Planctomycetota bacterium
GCAACGTTGTAAAACGGGAAAGGTTGATAAAAGTTTGATTGCTAAACGCACATTGGTTGATATTCAGAGTATGCAGCTGCGGAAAATCAACTTGATTAAGAGAGCTGCCATTAAGTTGCGAATTATTCGAAAGATCAAGCTCTTGCAGATGCTGCAATCCAGTGAGATTAAGTAACCCTTCGTCGGTGATCGACCGACAATTTCCCAAGTCAAGTTTTTTCAGAGCTTTGAAACGGGATACCCACCGAAGGTGATCATTTTCCAGCGATGGGTTGTCCTTTAAAACAAGCGTTTCAAGCTGATTTAGTGTTAGCAGATCTTTCAACGCTTGAAAATCTAATTGTTCGTTATAGCTAAGGTCGACCGTTTTTAGATTACGGCAATTCGCAAGCGATTTTAATGAATAAATGGCTTCGCAATTGCGTAGCTTGACCGATTCAAGCTTGGGAAGCTCTGACAAGACGGACAGGCCTGACTCCGAAATTTCTTCGCAATAATCCGCTTCAAAAATTTGAATTGATTTGAGCCTGCAAATGCCGGTCATGTGACGATCGCAGAATGCCCCGGTATAGTTCACCTTCAATGTTGAAAGTTTCGGAAACACTTCCAAGTTTCCCAGACTAAATCCCGAGGGCACATAATCGATGACGATTTCCACCACCTCGCCAGCGACGTCCAGTCCGATAGTGTTTCCTTCATCTTCCATCCAGGCGATCACTTCGGCGGGTGTCATGGGCACCGTCTGACCGAATATTTCTCCATTTCCAGCAATAAAGATCCCCAACCAACAGCTTACTGCGATCGCAAAAAGTTGTTCAATTTTGTGGAAATGACCGATAACAGGGCTCCAGATAGTAGACGAAGATCTTTGACATCGTTCTGAATTGAATCTTTATTTTAACTGGACGCCAAAGAAGTTTCGATCAGCGATTATATTGAGATCGACGAGTCATGTGGGATGACAAAATCTGAGGAAAGGAATTTAGTGTGGATCCTCGAGACATTTTAGTAGCGTTCGTTGCAATAGGCCTCGGACTAATACTTACCTATTCAGCTGTTCAAAATCAGGGACGTTGCCTTCAGTTTCGGGCTGCCCAATGGGTTGAATCAAATCGCGGTCGTTCACAGGCTCGCGCTTTTGTCGGCTCTGTAGGCGCAGCGATGATTCTGATCGGAATATTTTTACTGATCCCATCCAGGCTGTTTTCCAAGAGTCCCAAGAATCAATCCAACAGCGACCAAGACAAACCAGCAACGAGGGTGACAATCGGAACCGATGCAGCCACCGAGGTCTAATCGGTATCGTATACCTGTGCCCGCCGTCGGCCAAAGAGTGAAAAAACCCGAACATCCATGTAGCTAGAGACCGCTAAGATAGGAAAATAGATCTGCCAATTCGGCGGGACTTGTGTTATCCAACAATCCCTCGGGCATCAAGGACTTGGTCGAAAGTTTCTGGTAATCGATATTGGATCGGTTGATCCGGACTGTGGTGCCGTCAGCCTGCTGTAGTGTAATTCCATCTACCGACTCATAGACTCGGCTCCCCCTGAATACTTGGCCGTCAACCGTCTCGATCACAATAGCTCGATAACGGTCTGCGACTTGAAGGTTCGGATTCACGATCGCTTGGTAAAGGTCATTTCGGTTGAATCTTTTCGATACCCCTTCTAACCGCGGACCAAGTCGGGCTCCACCGTTGTGGCATTGAGCACACTGGAGCTTGTTGTAAATCAACTCTCCTTTTCGGCGATCACCAGAATCCCATTCGATTCCTGTCGGCAATTCGCTGCGAGATCCAAACCTGGAACGCTGATTTGCACGCTTGAACTCGTCAGGCAATTCGACCTTCAACCATTGGCCCAAGTTTTCGACTGCTGACTGTTGTTGAATTTGCTGCCCCATTCGGTAGTCAAATGCATCATTCAGATGTCGTTCCACCAATAGAAACAATTGATCTCTAACGGATATCGAAGGTCTATCCCACCCTAGACGTTGGGCAGCAAAATAAGCTTCGACAACGACCTGAGGATCGTAAAATTGAAACGAACGCCTTAAACCAACGGCGGAATTTTTGACGGTGGTCAGATTGGGCGCCTCGAGACCTTGAATGAAAAATTCGCGATCTTCGGGCAGCGGTGACCTCGAAAGTGCCGAAGCGAGAATGGGTTGAAACTGCTTTTGATTGCGAAACTGCCGCAAGATCGGATGATACGCGGGACCACCGAATGAATGGATCGCCTGCAACTGTTCAGCTGTCGTCGCATCGGGATTGCGTCTAATTTCCTGAGTGATTCGAGTAACGACTTTCCTCTGAGCAGTTTCAGATAGAAGACTCAAAAGATAGAGATTCGATGGGGTTCCATCCATAAAACTGGAAAGCTGATTTTCAAAAACCACCCCTCCTTTTTCAACTAGCCTACTGACTAGCTCTTTCATCCTAGGAATGAAATTTCGATCGGTATTTCGATTCTGTTGCTTTAAACGAACCGGAATTTCCAAAATCGCTTTGGCGACAGGTTCAGCCAATTTCTTCGACACCAGACCATCACCCGAGTTTCCAAGAACCTGCGATAGACAAATCATCCAATGAATTTGCTGGGAGACATCATTTGATTCGTCAATCACCTGCCGAACGATGGTTTCCTTGACGACATCATCACTTATTTGCAGCATCGCAGCGACGCGTCCGAATTCACGGGCGACTTGACGATTTCCAATCTGAACCGACTTTAGAATTATCTGGCTGATCTGATTCGCCAATGCACTCTCTTGAGTCGAATCAAAAAAAAGCGGAGTTCTCGGCGAGTAACCTGCGAACATTTGTTTATCGAGTTCTCCGTCGCATTTCCCCAACATCCATTGCAGTGATCGAGCATATCTGGCCACCTGATCCTCGTGCCCCATATTGTCGACTGATAACGAATTCGAAACCACTTCGCAGAACCTGTCGGATATACGTCGGTCGCCCGTTTTAAAGGTTTTCAAGGCGCAAAGTGCACGTAAATCGATTGGCAAGTCTTGATCGTCTATCAATGACTCAACAACCAATGGATCCAGTTCCTCAATCACTTTGTAGATCTTGAAAATTTCTCGGTTGGTCGATTGAGGAATCAGTTCTTTGACTGCTTCGATCACGTTAGAGTTAAGCGGTCCGTCTATCTGATGGTCTCGCCAAAGAATATCTTTCCTTCCAACCAGAGCCTGGATTGCATACCTTTTGATTTCAGGCGAGGGTCGGTTCAAGGCGGCCAGTATATCTTTTTCAGACAGACGTTTTGAATTGATAAGCTTTTGAAATTGATCCAGTTCGTTGGAATCTGAAACAACTTCCTCTGCTTTCATTCCAGATTCGTTTCCGATGAAACTGATCCGATAAATCGCCCCTTCGGTACCTCGACCACCCACGCTAATCAACAGACTACCATCGGCAGCAAAATCCAAATCGGTAACAGCAAACCCAAACTGATCTTCAGCGACAGCGAAAGGAATCGGACTACTGTAGCGGCCCGTATCGGGTTCCTTCAAAATCACCATCACGCGACCAAAAGTCCAATCAGCGACGAATAGCGCGTCCCGAAACTTGTTTGGGAATGATTTTGATTGACAACAAACCACACCTGTGGGACTCCCCCGCCCAAGTTTTGCGATGACCTTTGGCATATCCGGAAAATAACCGGGGCGTTTCCAACCCCGTGAAACCCAACCAGCGTGGTCACCAGCGGTCATTTCGAAAACTCGAGTAGGTTGATACCACGGCAGTGAAATATCTCTTTCACCATCACTGTCATAAACGAAGACTTGGCCCAACGAATTGAAATCAAAATCGTAGGCATTTCGAAAACCGTGGCAAAAAATTTCTTTCTGTTTGAAATCAGGGCTGACTCTCATTAGGAATCCGGCCTGCGGATCTCGAACCGGCGTATTTAAACCAGAAAAATATTCGTTTCGGATTGGAACACCATTACCTGCCAAAACCCAGAACCAGCCATCAGGTCCGACTCTGACTGAGTGGGCATCGTGCTCGCCGCCAGTCTTCATCTCCATCCACTGTTTGCCTGGTCCATCTGCCAACCCGTCGTTATTTCGATCCGTCAGACTCCACAGTCCGCCATCACCAGTAAAAAAAATTTCCTTCCCAACAAATTCGAGCCCCCCCTGAACCCCTGTTTTGGGAAACTTCGCAAACGTTTGAAAACTGTCGAAGACTTGGTCGCCGTTTTGATCCACTAAGACGCGGATGTAACCGGGTCCCGATATAAACGTCGCTCCGTCCGACTGGCGGACTGAAATACTGTAACAGTTTGGTGCAATTTGATTGTTAGCAACTTTGGCCGCTTTGAATTGATCCATCAATCGCAGTCCGGAAAACTGGGCCGCCACTGAAAACGGGATCACTGTAAAGATGATCGTAGACAGGAATAGCAATTTGAATTTTCGCATCAAAGCTGACTCCCGATCATTGGGTTAACAAGATCCTACTGATTCTAATTTATTAGGCCGTCGTTCGAGTATGTCGCCACTCGGCTCGTTTTTTCTAGCCCATGCAACAAGCCCCGTTGCAAAAACCGCAACTATCAATCCAGCAACAACCCAACTCAACGGTATAGATTCATCTTTAGCAGGAAACCAGCTTTGGTCCTCTAGCCTTGGTTGAAAATAAGCCAAAAAGACGACGAATGCATTATTAATTGCGTGAAGAATGATACCGGGCAAAATCGAGTTAGATTTCCAGGCAAGATATCCCAACATCAGTCCGATCAACGTTGTCGGAATGAGCCGGTCCATGGCAATCACGCTGTTAGAAAGGATGTGAAACAATCCAAACAACAGGGCTGACAAGACAATCCCTTGCACCACGTCGCCCTTGCGAGTGAGCGATCTCAACAACATCCCACGAAAAAACCATTCTTCACAAATTGCAGGAATAATTGAAAGACAGATGGCAATAATTGGCCACTGAACTTGGCGAATCCGATCTACTTGCGATTGAGTGGTTTCAACGAGTCGATCTTTCCACGCGTCCTGTTCAACAGCACCAAAAATGAAACCGTAAAGATCGTGCCATTGAGAAACCAGAAACATCACG
Source organism: Planctomycetota bacterium (assembly GCA_039200505.1). GTDB lineage: Bacteria > Planctomycetota > Planctomycetia > Pirellulales > Pirellulaceae > Mariniblastus. The sequence goes on from JBCCSJ010000317.1 coordinate 5,090, forward strand.
ATCGGCCAAAGACTGATACCGAGCAGCAAACCAGCAACTAAAAAGACTGGGCGAGTCCCTGATAAGCCAAACGCTTGCTTAATGTTTGCTTTTTGATGTTTTGCGATCAGCCATGGAAACAACATAAACGCCAGAAAAGTAAACAACGCCATCGCCATAAATCTGACTTGCAAATCTTGCGTCGTTTCTCCCGACATCCGTCCAACGAATCCATTGGCAATAAAATTGATCGGAAAAAGCATTAGCAACCCAAATATGGATGCACCTAAAGGAACATATGCCTTTTCAGTGGCAGGTCGATATAGCATTTCAACGAAGCTTCCTGAGCCCGCGTATAGAATCGAGTCGGAACCAAATATTCGAGCTGCCAAAACCAGAATCAGATAGGCGTACAGCCCGGTTGATAAAATCGCCATCACAGCCGGCACCCATTCGACATTCCCTTCGATCATATCTCGCGCAAGCAGGATGACATTCACCATCGGAATGACTGTGTTGAATCCATTCAGCTTCATGCCCGGAGACATAGCGACCAATCCTGGACCTAACGACAAAAGGATGATTGGGATTAAATAGACCTGAGCTTCTTTGAAACTTTTGGCAAAACTTGTAACCGCCAATAACAGTGCCGAAAAGAACGCGGCGAATAAAATCAGCAGGAAAAAGACTTGGAAGAAAGTTAGCAACGTAATGCTTCCTTCCCCCAGAAAGTTATCCAATTGAAAGGTCCAAATCGTCGCAAACATTCCAATGAGGTTTAACATCGCCGTCAAAATGGCCACCGTTAAAACGGCGATAAACTTTGAGAATAGAATTCCAAACCTTGGAATCGGCGCGGCCATCAACGTTTCCAGCGTTCCCCTTTCTCGTTCACCGGCTGTTAGATCAATCGCTGGATAGACAGCCCCGGTGATCGTCATCAAAACCAGGACCAACGGTATGATAGATGCGATGGGAAGTTGCCCCGATTGATCATTCGATTCAAGTCGATTTTCAGTAAACTCGATTGCAGGGGACGCTGGCAAATTGAATTGTTTCAACCTCAGACCAAGGAGATACTCGTTAAGCTTTTCCGTTTTCGACAGAAAATATCTCCTAGCCTGAAGAGACCTTACATCATCTCGTGAGATGATCTCGATACTTCCGAGATAGCCTCGCTCGCTTCCGTCGAGGTTGAATCGAAGCCCCAATTCGACATCGCCGTTTTCTACAATTTCCTCAAGACTCAATTCCTCATCTTCAGGCATGATGAGGTAATTGTGTCTCCCCAGTTCTTCAAATTGAGGTTCGCCGATTCGAATCTTATCGGTATCCTGGTCTTGGTCTGGATCCTCGTTTTGTCCTGCATTAGATCTTTCATCCGCATCAGTTTCTGCAAGCGACTCGACATAATTGTCGTAGGCATCCGTCATTCGGACCAACTCTTGTAGAGTTTGGCCCAATTTGTCGTTACTGGC
>JBCCSJ010000318.1:0-6445 GCA_039200505.1 Planctomycetota bacterium
CTAACGCCAAAACGGCTGACGGGATTACGACCTATCAGCCGCTGGCCGTTAGGCCCGGTTTTTTTCCTTGATAACCTCATAGAACGTGCTGGAATCGAGCAAACTAACGCCAAAATGGCTGATCAAATTACGACACCCGGACCGTCAAACGGTTTTCCATGAATCCATGGGTCTCTTGCCGATGGTCGGCTGCAATCGTTATCTTGATCCGATGGATAAAAAACAGAAACGATCGATTGTACGGCGAACACAAATCCCAGCTTCAGTCAGTCGCCCGGTGGTGACTCCCTTGATGCCGTCCGTGGTGTACGCCTCCAAATCGGCCGACCAGCTTGACGATCAATACGAAGGTCGGCTGGAGGGGTATACTTATGCTCGGGAAGGCCATCCCAACGCAACCGTTCTGGCTCAAAAAATTGACTTGTTGGAAAACGTGAATGATGGGCTGATCACAAGTTCCGGTATGGGGGCGATCACAGCGATGTTGATGGCCACGCTCAAATCGGGTGATCACATTGTTGCGGCGGACCAGCTTTACGGCCGTTCGTTGCGGTTGATGACTTACGATTTGCCCCGGCTAGGGATTCAGACGAGCTTCGTCGATCCAACTGATCGGACTGCTATCGAAGCGGCCATTGGGCCAAAAACTCGAATGCTTTTTTTCGAAGTGGTCTCCAATCCAACATTGCGAATCAGTGATATGCGGGCGATCGCTGACTTGGCTCGTAAATATCAAATTTTACAAGTCGTAGACAATACCTTTACAACGCCGGCAGCCTACCAGCCAGTAGACTTCAAAGCAGATATCATCATTCACTCTGTTACAAAACTATTGGGTGGGCATTCCGATGTGACTCTCGGTTATGTGGTGGCATCGGATTCGGATCTGCAAAAACAGATCTACGATGCCGCCGTTACCTGGGGCTTTACGCCGAGCCCATTCGATTGCTGGCTTGCCGAACGGGGGCTCCATTCGTTTCCGCTACGTTTTGAGAAAGCACAATCGAATGCCCGGGTGTTGGCTGACAGTCTTGGTGAGTGTCAAGGAGTTGAAAAGGTGATTTATCCGGGACGCCAGGACCATCCTGATTTTGAATTAGCGAAAACTGTGCTCGGCGAGAATCCGGGCAACATGGTTAGCTTCCGTTTGTCGGGAGGGCGAGAGGCAGCCAACCGTTTGATTCGTGCGATGCCAGAAGTCCCTTTTGCCCCTACTTTGGGCGATGTTGCAACGACCCTTTCTCATCCGGCCTCTTCAAGTCATCGTGGTTTGTCGGCCGATGAAAGATTAGCATTAGGAATCACCGAAGGATTTTTTCGGGTATCGGTCGGAATCGAGGACGCCGAAATGCTGTGCGAAGAATTTCGATCTGCTGTTTCAGCGACGCTGAATTGAAACTGCAAGGGGAATTCAATGCCGGGCAAAGGTCGATCGATCATCTTGTTGGTGTTGGCTCAGACCATGATTCTGAGCCTTTGGTTTGTTTCTTCGGCCATTTTGTCGGATATGGGTCGAGAGGCAAAGTTGGATGCGTTTGCAAAAGCGGCCATGTCGTCATCGGTGCAGGCCGGTTTCGTTTTGGGAGCATTGACGGTCGCCATCACAGGCATCGCTGATAAGTTGGATCCACGTTTTGTCCTTGGGGTCAGTGCTGCGGTTGCGGGACTGGCCAATCTTGGATTATTAGTGGTGGCGCCCGGAGGCTGGCTGGGAATTGGGCTTCGATTTTTTACGGGCATCATGTTGGCAGGTGTCTATCCAGTTGGTATGAAGATCGCGGTGGGGTGGGGTCAAAAGGATCGTGGGTTTCTGGTCGGTCTGTTGGTCGGTGGGCTGACGGTTGGATCAGCTTCGCCCCATCTTCTGGCCTATTGGGGCGGTGCCTACTGGCGACTGACGGTTGGGTTTGCCAGTGCGTTGGCTTTTTTGGGTGCCGGAATGATGGCCTGGGTTCGGTTGGGGCCTTTTCATCGGGCATCGCCTGTTTTTAGTGCGGCTGCCATCAGCCTGGTTTGGAAAGATTCAAAAATACGGGCTGCTTACGGTGGTTACCTTGGGCACATGTGGGAACTCTATGCGATGTGGGCCTGGATTTCGGTGGCATTGGCGAGTTCATTTTCCGGAAAACTATCCGACCCGGAAAGCTCCGCCAAAATGATCACATTCATCACGATTGCCGCCGGTGGAATCGCTTCCGCAGGTGCCGGCTGGGTTGCCGATCAGATTGGAAAAGCAAAGCTGGCAATGATTGCGATGTTGTTAAGTAGTTGTTCCGCTTTAGCATTTGCAGCTTGTTTCAATGGCCCAATATGGTTGGTTGCGTCGATTGCGATTTTTTGGGGGATCACGATCGTACCGGACTCGGCTCAATTTTCAGCGTTGATCGCTGATTTCGCCCCGCCCGATCAGGCGGGTAGTGTGATGACGTTGCAAACAGCACTCGGTTTCGCGTTAACTGCAGTTACCGTGCAAATCGCCCCCGTGTTGGCAGACAATTTGGGGTGGCCACTGGTAATGGCGAGCTTGGCAATCGGTCCGATGCTGGGAATCGTTTCAATGTCGCGGCTATCGCGGACAAGCCCCTCGTAAACATTCGATCCTAAAAGGGGAAACAAAAATTTCAGCTACGCTGCCGTACAAAGAAACTTAAGTCGTTTGATCATGGAGAATAACCCGTTTCGTCGCTGTGGGCTGAGGTGTTGATTGAGCCCAAGATTTTTGAGGTAATTCGAAGCATCGGACTCTACGATTTGCGAGGCATTCATGCCGTGGTAATAGGCCAATAGAACCACGATCAATCCTTTGACGATGATGGAATCGCTGTCGGCAGCGATTTCAACCGGCTCTTCTGCTTTGGCATCCACTTTCATCCAAACGGTGCTCATGCATCCTTCGACAATGTGGTCTTCCGTTTGCAGAGAAGCATCGATTTCCGGTAATTCTCGACCTAAATCGATAATAAAGTCGTATCTTTCGTCCCATTCGACCAGATCATCGAACGTCTCGTACAACTCTTCTACAGTTGGGGGAAATTCAGACGACATCTCCAAAGCCTTCAATATTTTCAAATCGGAAAAATTATCGTATCAGCGATTTTGAGTAACGATCAATCATAAACCGAAAAGCAAACGCAGTCTTCTCAGTTGGGCTGAGCCGCAACAAAAATGTCCGTGTAAATCGTGCGAATGCTTTAAAAAGGCGCGAGCGTCTTACTTCTTGATGGGTCTTGATGGTTGATGATTGGAAACAAATAGGGAAACGGATTGGTGGTGAAGCGTTGGACTTGTCGGAACTTTCTTCTTGCTGGCAATTCTTCTTTTTTGGTTTGTTGCTTTATCGTTGTGAACCGAAGATAATTAAATCGCAAGGATCAATAAACTCAAGCTAAGTGGAACAGAGCCCAGACGATGCCAGCTGAACCAACGACCGCACCTCAACCGACCAAACCGGCACCTCGACCGGTCCCAAAGCCGTCACCGTTTCAGCCTGACTGGCCAGCCGATCGACCCTTTCCTCAACCCAAAGGTAAGTGGTGTGTCGAATTTGAAATGAATCGTCTGAAGTAACACTCTTAGCGGAAATTACGGCTAAAGCTGGTACTACGAAAGTGTCAACTCAAATCAACTCTGACAAATCACTCTGGCTTGAAGTATTCCTAAAAAAGTTGATAGTTCCCGTACCCTTTTCAGGGGTGAAGGCTAATTGAACCAGACCTTCAGTTTTTGTAGAAAAGCATGCCCGGTAAAGACCCCCTGATTCTCGAACAAAGGCTGTTGGTCAATAAGCGGCTTACGATGAATATGTTCATCCAGGGAGCTGCGACCGAAGCGTTTATCAAGGCCCACCGAAGTGTCGAAACTGAAATCGAAACGATCGAACCGGAACTTTTGCCGTTGTACGACAAAATGATGGTCTCTATGCACTTGGGGTATTGGGTCGGTTCGCTTCCATTGATTATGGGTAATCCGGTCAAATACTTTCGCAGACTTGAACGACCCGGTAATCCATTTCGTTATCACCGGTTCATGTTGCAACATGGTGAAAAGATTGCCAGCGAGGCCCGTGATCAGGTTTTTGCAGAAGCCGAACAGATGGGGTTGGCCACGATCGGCTGGAAGAACGAGTGGGCTCAGTTGCAATTTGTTTGTAAGGCACTCGAATTGGAGGCACCTCACCAGTTAGAACTGGAAACGATCGCTAAAAACTTGTGCGTTGACATGTATGGGATCGATTTCCAGCTGCTCAATGGTGAACTGACGACTGAACCAGAAGTCGGAGAGGTGCGAACGCCCCAAAGTTGGTCAGGGAAACTGATAAAAAGGTGTATGATCGGATGGAGTAACGTCCAAAGGAATGATGGACAGCTCCAAGTTTTTGCCAAAGCCTGGATGTGGCCATTTTTATTGCATGAATTGGTCAAAGGTACAGTCGAACTAATCTGTTTGCATGGAATGACTAGCTTGTTGGACGAAGAGTTTGAACTGGTCATGGATGAAACTGAGCATGTCGAATATGAAATTCCAATGTTGCAAATTGGAGGCGCGTTTTATCGCCGTTTCCAAGCTGTGATTCCTGCCGAAATTCCGATCGCAGAGTCTTTGATGCACGTCGCCCAAATGCCAGCCCTCATTTTGGATGAGTTCCTTGACGAAATGATGACGTCTCCAAATCGAGCTACAGATCGGTTGCGTAGCATCAGTCGGAAGTTTCAATAACATTTCGTTTGAAATAGGCCTTTAGGCTGGATCTATCAAGCTTTGATCGATGCTGCGAATTCTCGCATGTGTTGTTTGAACGTGTTCACAAAACGATGTTCAAAACGATAGGGGTTTTGCAACAACGCGATCGTTCGCATCGGTTTCTCACCAGCAAATTCCCGGTAGACTCGACGCTTACTTTTATCCAAGTGCTTGGCCATTGCTGGAATAATGGATATCCCGTGATCAAGTGCCACAAGTTCCTGGATGGTTGCAAGTTGGTTTGTTCGCTCGATTGTAATGGGTGCGATCGATTGCCGCTGACAAAAATCGGCAATGTTGTCGGAAAGGCAATGCTGTTGATCTAATGATATAAAAGGGTAATCCTGGATGTCGGTCAGCGTGATTTGTTTCTTGGATTCTAGATCGTGTCCTTTCGGTAGTACGAGGGTCAATTCTTCTTCGAACAGTGTTTCTACTTCAAGATACTTTTCGGTGATCGGAAGGGCCACGATTGCAAGATCGATTTCTCCATCGCGGCACAGTCTCAGGATGTTTCGGGTAGTATCCTCTTGAACCTGGACCTGAATTTCAGGAAATTGTCTTCCAAATTTCCTCAGCACCGACGGCAGTAAATAAGGTGCGATCGTCGGAATCACTGCGAGACGGACCCGACCACGATTGCTGGCATCGGAAAGTTCAGCAAAAGTATCGTCCACCAAATCGACGATTTGTCTGGCTCGAATCTGAAGGAAGACGCCCAATTCCGTCAAGGCTACACCTCGGGGAAGTCGCTCAAAGAGCGGCTCTCCAACGACCTTTTCCAATTTCTGGATCGATCGACTTAAAGCGGGTTGAGAAATGCCAACATCTTGTCCAGCTAATGTGAAATTTCCCGCTTTTGCGACCGCTAGAAAATGAATCAGTTGTTGTAAATCCAAATCTCGCTTCACGGTTCAACGACCTCCTAAGACAATTGCTTTTGCTGGATGCAAAGTGGATTCAACCTGTTTTTTCCCGGATTTGAGGCGAATTTCGGCGGAAACCGAAAGGGATTTAAACGTCGAATCGGTTGATAATTCAAAGGAATGCATGATTTGCATCTCAAGTATACGACTTATGCATTGGCTTTATGAGTGAAAATGTGCAACATTTCCGGGATATTCCCAGCCACGTAACCCGCAGCAAGGAAAACAATCATGAGATTAACACTTAGCTACTCACGTCTTTTGGGGTGCGCCGCGATCGTCGTCGCAACCAGCTTATTGGGGCAAATCCCCTTAGTCGGTCAGGAAGCGGCCGAAAATCCGATGGCTAAATGCCCCGTCATGGGCGGGGCCAACGTCAAAATGGGTTCCTACGGGAACCGCGATTGGTGGCCGAATCAGTTGGACCTTTCGGTTCTTCACCAAAATTCGTCTCTCAGCAATCCGATGGGCGAGAGTTTTGATTACGCAGCTGAGTTTTCAAAGTTGGATCTGGCTGCCGTAAAAAGGGATATCGAAGAAGTTCTTACGACATCGCAAGACTGGTGGCCTGCCGACTACGGTCATTATGGACCTTTTATGATTCGGTTGGCGTGGCACAGTGCCGGAACCTACCGGGTCGGGGACGGACGAGGAGGAGCATCCGACGGGACCATTCGATTTGCACCTTTGAACAGCTGGCCCGATAACGGTAACCTTGATAAGGCTCGCCGTTTGTTATGGCCAGTGAAAAAGAAGTATGGAAAAGCGCTGTCTTGGGC
>JBCCSJ010000319.1:0-6411 GCA_039200505.1 Planctomycetota bacterium
AAGTATTTCTGGGTCGTCTTCTCTAAGAGTGAACTGAGCTTCATGGATCGGATTAGATTCTAGTTGTAGTAAGACTTTACCAAGATATTCGACAATTCCTTCTTCGTGAAAAAACGTTTCCTTTGTTTTTTCGACGTCATTGACAAAATTGACTTTGACGCCCCTGTGAAGGAAGCTGGCAATCTCAAGGCGTTGCCGAATCGTATTGGGATTAAAATCGGTTCGCGGAAAAATTGCCGGATCCGGCGCGAACGTAATCGCGGTTCCGGTACCCCGAACTGTCCCTTTCAATTTTTGCAACTTACCTACCGGTTTTCCCTTGGAGAATTCCATCTTGTATTGGGAACCGCCCCGTTTTACGACAGCTGTTAACTTTTTCGACAACGCATTGACAACGGAAGCCCCGACGCCATGCAAACCTCCAGCAGTTTTGTAGTTGTTGCCGTCAAATTTTCCGCCAGCGTGTAGCACCGTCAGCACTGTCTCGAGAGCACTCTTTTTGGTTTTTGAGTGTTTGTCGACCGGGATCCCTCGACCGTTATCTGAAATGGAAACTGTTTCTCCATCTTTATGTAACTGAACGGTGATTTCAGACGCATGACCGTTCATCGCTTCATCGACGGAGTTATCCATGATCTCCCAGATTAAGTGATGAAGACCTGCTGATCCAACGCCCCCAATGTACATACCGGGACGTTTGCGAACGGGTTCCAGCCCTTCGAGGACCACGATGTTGTCACTCTGGTATTCTGATTTGCTCGATGCTGTACTCATAAGTCGATGTTGTATTTAATTGAAGTATTCGGTTGCCTTTGCAGTTTCAGAGAATAATGCCAGACTAGGCGACACATTAGGCCCATCGGTTGGCAAGCATTTTCAGACATTGCCTCAAGCGAGATTCATTAGGTACCTTTGAGCGGTTTCAGTTCGGGGGGAGAGTCCACCGGCGGCAAAATGACTTTGGAAATTTTTCCATTCTTTTGGATTTCATTCCCTTTCCCACCTCGAGAAGTTACGCGATATTTGGCGGTCGAGACAGTCTTTTTAGCGCCTCGATTGGTTTCAACCGTCAACAAGTCTCGATCCCCTTTGGATGGTTTGACACCAACGAGTCGATCGGTTTTGGACAGCTTGATCAACATGACCCCTTTCCCGGCTCCCGAAAGAAAATTGATCTCTTCGATCGGACAGATCATGGCTCGGCATTCTTGGGAAATGGCAAGCACGGTTTCGGAACTATCGATCGGATAAACTCCGATCAATTCGGATCCGGCTGCAGCACGAGCGTATCTTCGACCACTGCGGGTCGACGGCTCTACCAAATTTTCAAAACTGAAACGAAGCGCGTAGCCATTGCTGGCTGCCGCAAATCCATGACTTTCAGGTAAGTAGTCTGGTTCTTTGGGGTCCGCAAATACATTGCCAATAACACGTTTATCAAAAGAAAGGGCGGCGATAATTTTATCTCCATCTTTCAGTTTAAACAGTTTTTGAATCGGGTCACCAAATCCAGTCGATGCCGGGATGTCGACCATTCTTGCGGTGTAACAAACGCCTTGGGAACTGAAAAACCCGATGGTTGATCGTGTCGATCCGGCCACGCAAGCAAGAACACTGTCTCCTTGTCTCAAACGGCTTTTGGCGGGGTCAGCGATATTCCGTTGTCGTTTCACCCAACCGTCTTTGGTAATCAGAACGTGGCAGTCTTCGGCGACAATAAAATCCTCCGCAGAAATTTCGACTTCCCGTCCAGTTGCTTCGATAATCGTCCGTCGTTTTGATTCTGGTAAATTCCCGAAATCCTTCATGACCTCTTCGATTTCCGATCGAACGATCTTCCATCTTCCTGAAGCATTGGTATCAGCGGTGTCCTCTTTGAGTAGATTACGAATTTCCTTAGCTCGTTTTTCTTTCTTTTTAAGTTCATCCACGACCAGGTTGATTTCTAGTCGGGCTAACCGGTAAAGCTTAAGCTCAAGAATGGCGTCGGTTTGGACTTCATCGAGGCCTTCCCGTTTTCCGCGAGCTCCTTCGCCAACGGGAAAACGTTTCATAATTTTCTTTGCAGCATCAGCTTTGCCGTCACTTCGTCGGATAATCCGGATAATTTCATCCAGGGCATCAAAGATCGTGACAAACCCGCGAAGAATATGAATTCGCTTGTTGAGCACTGCCAGTTCGTTTTCCAACCGGCGAGTGACCACGTCTAAACGGAACTGCAAAAAGTACCAGAGAGCTTCCTTGAGCCCCAACCGTTCTGGACGTCCAACTTCCGGATTTTCGGTTGGAACCAAGCAGGTCAGATTGACATTAAAGTTGATCTGAAGTTGAGTATTCTTATACAAGAAAGCCAGAACCTTTTTCTCATCGGCTCCCTTTTTTAACAATAAGTCGATCCTAATATCATCGGTCGACAAATCTCGAACTTCCGTGACCAACGGGAGTTTTCCGGTATAAACCAATTCCGAGATCCGTTCACACAAATTGGCTTTATTGACCGTGTATGGAATGGAAGTGATTTGAAGAACACGTCCGGTTTTTTTATTGGCTCCAATTAATTTATGAGTCCCACGAAGCTTGATAGGGCCCTGGCCAGTTTTATAAATCTCTCGAAGTTCCGACTTGGTGTTAATCACCTGGCCGCCAGTCGGAAAATCCGGACCTTGAACCGCATCGTTGCCGTGAAGCTGATAAGTCTTGAGTTCCGGATTCTTCAGAAGTTTAAGGCAAGCTTTGCATAGTTCTTTCAGATTATGAGGGGGAATATTGGTAGCCATGCCGACCGCAATTCCGGTTGCCCCGTTTAGTAGCAAGTTCGGAATTCGACTTGGAAGGACAACCGGTTCTTCGGTGCTACCGTCGTAATTAGGCCTAAAGTGAACAGTCCTTGTGGAAAGGTCACGAAGCAACTCTCCACCAATTCGAGAACGACGACACTCGGTGTATCGCATCGCGGCAGCGTTATCGCCGTCGATCGAGCCAAAGTTTCCGCTCCCTTCGATCAGCGGCATTCGAAGTGAAAACGGCTGTGCCAGGCGAACCATCGCATCGTAAATCGAACCATCACCGTGCGGGTGAAAATTCGACATCGTATCCCCCACAACTTTGGCACTTTTTCGGTGCTTCGCATTGTGATCCAAGCTAAGAAGACGTGTCGTGTATAGGATTCGTCTTTGGACTGGTTTGAGCCCATCGCGAACATCAGGCAAAGCCCGTGAAGTGATAACGGACAAAGAGTAATTGAGGTATCTCGATTGAGCCGCAAACCGGAGTGGAAGCAACTCAAGCCCCTGATCCTGCTGGTCTTCAAATGAACTCTCGTCAGATCCATTTTCGGGTGACTTTCGGCCGGTTCCCTTCGAGTTGGCTTTCTTGGAACTCTTTTTTGTTGAACGACCCGATGCCTTTTTAGAACTTTTCTTTTTCGATGGGCGACGATTGGCCACTCTGAATTTCCTTTAATTTTTGAAAACGTTTCAAAGCTACGATCGAGCCTTCCTGGCAGGACTCTGCTTTTTCATTTGGACCAAGCTCGGTGCCAAAAGGGGCGATTTGGGAAAAGTATACCAATCGCGTTGACTTGGATATAGACGGTTTTACGGATTGTACGAAACCGCATCTGGGAATGCGGCTGACCAACTTGAAATTGTTTGAAAACCGAAAACTGAATTGACCGAAGAGGAGGCAGGAGTGTTGTCGCCGAAAACGGACAAGCTTCGTTTCAGTTGGAATGAACAGGAGAATTTACCGTGATCTCAAGAATCTTTGCCGCCATCGCCATTACCGCTTGTCTGTTGGCGGTTTCCCCTGCCCAAGCCCAAGTCGGTTATGGCAACTCGGCGAATAACCTTTTTTCTCAGTACACCACATCCAACGGAAACGTGACCGCTGGTATGTACCCAGCGCCTCACCCGGCACCGTATCTTGGTGCCCACACCTACTACACATACCAACCGTTGATGCCCCATGAAATGATGTATCCGCACGTTCGCAATTATTACAACTACACCCAAGGTGGTTACTACGGTGCAACAACCGCGCTAAACAAAACAAGTGTTCGCTGGTATAGCGGTGCCAACTTTATGGGCAATCTACCATTCTCGCGCGGGGCCAATCTCGGATGTAAAATTAATACACGACGATATTGCATTGGCGATCAATGTAATGGTGGCGTCACGATCGGAGATGCTGGTTGCGAGACCGGAGGCTGCGGGAACTAGTACGACGTTTGCCAATTCAGGCCGTCAAAATTTCGCCCATTTATTTAATCGTCAAATCTTAACCGACTCACCGACCCAGTGAACCTTAATCGGATTAACAAAAGTAAAAACAGAGGTCATTAAAAATGAAGTTGAAGGGCATCGTTGTCTGTTTGACAGCATTCACGCTGGGGCTATTGGCTTATTCGGAATCTCAGGCCCAACTGGGCAGCCGCCTGTTGCATCGCGGAGGGGTTATCTACGGGGGAAAAGACGCAGAAGGCATGGTTATGGCCGAATATAGTGGCCGAATCGGAATCCCAAAGACGATAAAAATGGCAGCCGGGAATAAATTCTCCCCGCAGAGAATTTATACCTACAGCAATAACGGTTTGGCTGCCCAGCACACACACCAATGGAATCAGGAACAAGCGGCAGGTTTGTCCTGGCACGACAACTATTCCTATTGGCGTTTCGGGACTCCAACTGCACTAGTCGTTCCTCCAACGGCCAGTTATGAAACGGAGTACGCGTGGGGCGTAGGTCAAACCCGAAGTACACCTATCCATAGCCAATTCGGACGAATGGGTGCAGGAATGATCGGCGGCGGAGCAGGTGGTGCCCAACAAGCACCGTACTGGCCCTCCAGCACTCGCCAATATGGGATCTATCCTGTCCGAGCTCCCTGGTAGCGAATGGATACGGGGTGGGTCACTTTGATTACACCCTGGCTGGAAGCGAACCCAGTCCAAAACTTCGCAAAAACAGGGCGGGGAAGGGCGCTTGCCCCGCAAAAATAAATAAATGAGTCCTTGGCTCAGAACATGCTTGGTCTTTCTTCTGTCATGTCGATAGGAGAAAGCCATGTTCGTTTGCCAGTTACTTTTGTTTGTCGGTGGAGTTGCCGTCACCTTATTTGCAGTCAGTGCTGCCATGCCCGTTCCGAGGGATCAACCTATCAACGGGTGCTAGGTCGACGTCAGCGAAATCACCGAAAAGTGCAAGTTACGAATTTGAACCGATCGGGTTATCCCTACAATTCGTTGATCGAAATTTTAATTTCGAAATTCTGAATTGAATCAAAGATGATCGTTTGATTTTCACCAACGGTGGCGTAACTTTCGCGAAGTAAACGAAGCGACGTGATTCGTTTCGGTAACCTGGTAGGAAAATCAACGATAGCGAGTAATGGATTAATGAAAGCTCAACTCAATCTTCTTGGACTTGGCCTCGCCGTACTGGCAATGCCTCTTTTCAACTCCACAACGAGTGCCCAATTTTCTAGGTCGCAATACAATTCTGTGTTGGTTCGAAATTCGGCAACCCAGAATCAAACCCCAACATCGGCACACACCTACTCCTTAGATTCCAATGGGAACTTCAGCGGACGGGTGGCGAACCTTAATCCTGGTTCCAATAACGTAACCGGGTTGGCTGGTCTTAATGTAGTCCTTGTTCAAAACAACCAGATCGTTCGGCAGGTTGCCACCAACAGTCAGGGTGAGTTTCTGGTGACTAACCTACCACAGGGAGCGTACTCACTCATTGCTGCTGGTCAAAATGGTTTCGCGGCTCAAGGGATTCAAGTCAACGCCAGTGGAATCGGTCCAAGTTTTATAAGTCTTTCTGCAGCCCCAGCCAATTCTGAAAGCATCCGACAACTGGTTGAAAATAACTTGCCACTATCCATTCGGCAGGCCTTTGGAACTTCCGACGTGGCGGTCAACCTTGGCAGTGGTGTTGCACAAAACATTCAGCAATTCCAGTTGAACAACGGTCAACTCAACGGACGCATTTCTACTGTTGGCAACCCCCAAACCTTAACGGGTACCCAAGTGTACTTGCTGCAAGATGGCCAGACGATTGCCCAAGTCCAAACTGACGGCAACGGTCAATTCTCAATCCCAGATCTTGGAAATGGGGTTTACGACATCATCGCGTTGAACCAAGGTGGATTTGCCGCAACTCGATTTAATGCCGTCAGCTCAAGTAACTATCGACAGATCGCATTCCAACAACAAGCGACTCAACCACCGCAGGAAATTGATCTTCCTCTGGCTCCCCAAGTGATCGAAGAAACCATCGTAAGAGGCCAAAACCAAGAACAGTTTGGAACTTACCTTGAGCCAAGTTTTCAAGCTCCGACTGAGTTCGCTGGCGAGTCAGTTGTACTCGGAGGTGCGACCGGTGGAGCCCCAGTCACCAATGGTGG
>JBCCSJ010000320.1:0-6325 GCA_039200505.1 Planctomycetota bacterium
CCCCAGCGCCTATGATTCCGATTTTGGTGGCCATGGAGTTTGTCTCTTTCTCGTTTTGGTGGGATTTAGAACCATTTTTCTAACAGATTCCGGACGATATTTCACCATCCCCCATTCATCTTCTGTGATCCCGGTCCCAGCCGCAGAACCGTCAAATTCAGCAGTTGCGTTCAAAAGTTGCGCTGTTTGGTTGAAAGCGGTGAATGAAGTCCTTGGTTCAACCGATTTGCATTCGCTGGTTCATTAATCGTGACCTAGCCTTCCCCAAACCACAAATCTGATCCCGCTTGGAATGCAAAATGAAGAAAATCCTGATAGTCGACGATTGTAAAACGATTCAAGCAACCCTTGCCCACCACTGTAGAAATTGGGGTTACGAAGCTGTCGGAGTTCTTGATGGAAAAACCGCTTTGGCTCACTTGGCGTTGGATAATGCTCCCCGATTTGCCATCGTCGATTGGATGATGCCGGGATTGACCGGCCCCGAACTCATTCGACAATTCCGCAAAACGGATCCACGCCGCGAAACTTACATTTTGATGCTCACAGCCAAGACAGGTCGACACGTTTTGGAAACTGCGTTTCAGTGCGGTGCAGACGACTATCTTTCAAAACCAGTCAACCAAGACGAGTTGTACCGGCGGATACGAGAAGGTTTCAATATCCTCGATCGCCAGTTAGCAGTCGAATCCACAGTTGCCAAGTTTGTTGGTAGTTGAGCCGGTTGCAGACGAATTTGCCGTCGGCGAAAAAAGGAGAGTTGCGTGACGATCAACCGCAAGAAGAAGCAGGCGGCTCAAACAGCACGGTTATAGTAAGGGTTCGTCAAACCTGAAATGAATGCTGTGGTACCGCCTCCAGGGAGAAATTCCGGTTACAACTGGGACTTCGAACGACAACTTAACTTTGACAAACGACCGCTGTTACCGCTTAGCTGGCGGCAATAGCCAATTGCTTAAGTGCATCGAGAAGTTCGAGCAGTTCGTCCCGGGAAATTTCAGACCATTCTTCAGCCTTATGCTTGATGATGGTGACTTTGAACGCGTTGGCCGCGTCCATTACGTCTTCAGGCAATTCATCAAAAGACTCAAACGGGCGGATCACGGGTGCCGTGTTCTCCGCCGTCAGGGTCATCATTCCATCGGATTGCACTTCATCTTGGCGAGCATTTGATTCGGAATTCGAGGTTCCACTGGTTTTATTGGTTCCATCGTCATCTCCCCAATCAGGGCCTTCATGAACGGGGCCTTCGATGTAGTCACGGTCGTTGTTCCGTTTTCCTTCGTTCAGGTTCAATGATTGAGATTCTTCTTCGGGCTCAGTAACGACCACTGGCGATGCCGTTGGGTCTTCGCCAACTTTGCCGAGTGTTTCCCAGCGATGCTGCCTCATTTTGGAAACGGACCATTTATTTTGAACGGCACCTTCGAGCCACATTTCGGCGTCGTCCCAATCAAGTGCCGCATAAAAATGGCTCCAATAGACCCCTTGGTATTCCGTGTAGACGTGGCCGAACCTTTCAGAAGTCCGGCGTAATCGCCCAACATGTTGAGGGGTCACGCCTCCCACCATCTGGCTCCACGCTTCGTCGGTAATCTGGTTTGCCGGCTTCCCGTCCGATTCCAATGTTTCACGCCACTGGGCGATGATCTTTCCTTTTTCCCAGTTCGTAGTCGAAATCAGTTGATTCCATTGACCAATAAATGTCTGCGATGCCTCAGTCGTTTCGGAGGTCAGCTCAATCGTTTCCATGTTTGTTTCGTTTGTCATCATCGAATCCTCCGGCTTGCTCTCATGTCCGAAAAACGATAACGGCAATCTTGATCGAAAAAAGTGGAAACGTGAAAAACTTAAGGAATCTGCTGGAGCATCGCTGAAACCCGAAGGAACACGATTCCGTCGATTCAATTTTGACAGTTTTGACGGTCAGTGAATTCGAATCTTTACGCCGTTGTTGTGGAAAAAGTGTTGATCACGCGATGAAGCAGATGCATCAAAAAAGGGTGGCCCAAAAGACCACCCCTCATTTTGATTTTTGTAAAGCGGAACCCATGGCACCGCGATCAAATCTAGTTTTCGAATTTCTTGACTAGAGTATCTCCCTGCAGGAAGATTCCGGTGTACCAATCAAATCCATTCACTTCGACCTCTGGAGAGGTGTAACCTGTCAATGCTGTGGTCGCGACCGAAGGGTCGATTCCAAATCCAGGATTCACAAAACCATCGCCATTGTCATCGCTAAAGGATCGCACGGTTCCATCTGCGAAAACCACATTGAGTTCTTTGCTGTGGTAGGCATACATGTCTCGAGTGTCTTGCCGATAAGTACCGTCACCAATCTGGCCTTTGGTCAAAAACGAAGTTGCTTCCAGACTCGCTCGATCAGGGGTCAGCGGATCGTTGGAGCTACCAGCCGTTGCCACGATGGTGCCAGCCGTATTGACTGCTGAGGGGCCATCATTGAAAGACTCAGAGGTCGGTGATCCCGCGGGAATGTTGTAAGGGGCTGGAATGTCAGCATTCAACGCTCCGTCGCCGGCACCTGCCTGAATGTCGCCGACTGACCCGCAACCGATCATCGCGATGTTGCTGGCTGGAATACTTCCGGCATCCAACTGACGTGCTGTCAAAGGTCCGGCTGTGTGTTGAAGGGTGACGGCTCCGGAATCTCGAAACCATTCTTTCAAGCTCACTCGGGCTGTATTTCCGTCAAACAGGGGAGCCGACCGAACCATGAACCAGGAAGTGGCATAGTTGGTGTTGTAACCGTTATTAAACAAAAGCGTTGCCACTTCTGCTCCTTCGTCACAGGCGGCGGTGCCGTAGAGTCCAACGCCTCGGCGAGCCAGCGGCCCTTTTGAAGAAGACGATGAAGCGCCCAGATAAGAGCTGATTTTTTCCGAAGTCAAACAGGGAGACGATGGGCAGAGTAACTGAGCTGGAAGAATTTCTAAATCGACCGCGTCGGAAACCCAGCCGTAAGCTTCCACCGAACCGTCACGGTCGGGATCGAAGGCACCCGTGCAGAATGCACCACTGCTGCTGTTGCTCGATTTGGTCAAAAACGACAAAGCGAATTGGCGTAAATTGCTTTTGCATTGAGTCGATCGGGCAGCGTTTCGAACAGCGATAAATGCTGGAAACAGCAGTGCGATCAGAATTCCGATGATGGCAATGACCACCAACAATTCGACGAGTGTAAAACCTTTTGTTCTACGGGACATGAAAAGTTTCCTTTCAGGCAACTAATTTCAAATGTTTCATTGCAAAGAATCGCTGGCACCCATCTGTGCCGAATGGCGATCCGATTGGACGGGAGTCTAGGCTTGAAAGATGAAGAAACCAAAAATGAATTGTTAAAGATTGGACAACATTATGTGAGGTTATCATCATCAAGATTTCACGAACTCTTAACCGAATGATTGTTGTTTTTGACGATCAAATCCGTAACGTACATCCGATAGCCTTCTCATCCGTTTCAAGTGATCGAAACTTATGTCAAACTCAAAAAATAAGAATTGCTTCGGTGGCCCTCAAGGGTTTACGCTTGTCGAGTTGTTGGTCGTCATCGCGGTGATTGGTATTTTGGTCGGAATGTTGTTTCCTGCAGTTCAGGCTGTGCGTGGAGTCGCGCGTCGTAGCGCCTGTAGTAATAACCTTCGGCAGATTACATTAGGAATCCACGGTTACGAAGCGTCTCATTCTTCGTTTCCAATCACAGTGGATGCAAACGGTGGCAGTTTTTATCTAGAACTGGCTCCGTTTATTGATCAGGAATACGTTTATCGGCGGTTCCGAGAAAAATTGGATACAGGCAATGCAGAAACGTGGCAAGATCGTTTCACCGAATTGTCCAACGTCAAAATCCCGTTATTGCACTGCCCTGCCGTGTCCAAGATTGATCACAACGCCACAATACTCGGGCTGGGAAAGTACACAACGCAATATTACGGGATTGCCGGACCGGTTGGAAATGCCGTTTCGTCCGATGCGGCGGAAACCTATTCGTACGACAGCCTTGCCCCGGAACCCGCCGGAGGTCCAGTTAGCTTGGAAGGAGTATTTTCACCCAACGCGAAAGGTAAATACTCGTTCAAAAGGGGATTCGAGGATATCAGGGATGGAAAAAGCAACACTTTGGCATTTGGAGAAATTGCCTATCCTGCCGAAAGATCCAATGGCGATATTTCCCAACGAGCCGGTTGGGCTTTTGGAGCCAAATATGGCCCGACGGGAGTGGTTGAAAAAAATTACATAGCAAAGACTTTCAATCATCAGATCAACGAGTTTGCCGAAGGGGCCATCAACGATCCTGCCTTTGGGAGCTTGCACTCTTCAGGGGCTAATTTCTCATTCGTCGATGGAAGCGTTCAGTTCTTATCCGAAAAGATTCCCTTGGACATCTTTAAAATGCTTTCAAGTATTCGCAGTCTCGAAAAACCGGAAGAATACGATCAGTATTGATCACTTGTCTGTTGGCAGGGATTGAATTCCGATTCATTTTATGAATCGGTCGGCATTGGTTAAACTACCTGTGTCTGGTCTTGAAATGGGACCACTGTCAAAAGATTATTCATCGGGGTTACAATTGGATCAGAGACTAAGAAGCCTTCGACTGGCCGCCATGTACTGGGAAGAAGGATCTGACAAAGAGGATCGAGGGGAAGAAATTCTGACTCGCGAAGTAAGTCTTCAGGGATTGACTTTTGAGTCTCCCCGTATGCAACGTCTGGGAGCAACGCTGGAGACGGAGATTTTTCTACCCGGACGCCCCGTTCCCGTCGAATGTGCATTGAAAGTCAAGTCGCTCGAACCGATCCCAGGTAAAGACCTGTTTCGGATCGGAGCTGAATTCTCCCGGATCGCTCCTAACGATGGGATGGAAATTGTCGGTGTTCTCGAAAAGCTGGATCTGTACAAGTTCCTTTCCAATGCTGTCGAAGCAGGCGCGTCGGATATTCACCTGACCGTTGGGCGTCCGCCCATGATCCGCTACGGTGGGAAATTGCGAGAATATCCGGGAGTCGATCCGATCGTGGTCGGTGACATCCAAGCTATGCTTTATCCACTACTGACTAACGCCCAAGTACGACAGTTTGAGGATGGACGCGAATTAAATTTTGCATTCTCGCCAGATTCGTTTTCTCGTTGGCGTATCAATATGCACTGGCAAAGAGGGTATGCCGAGGCAGCACTTCGATCGGTGACCTCCAACGTCAAATCATTCAAGGAATTGAAACTTCCAGGTGAAGCGCTGGAAATGTTTTGTCGGCAACAGGCAGGTTTAGTGTTGATTTGTGGAACGACCGGTGCCGGTAAGACAACTACGATGTCCGCGATGGTGAATTACATCAACAAAAACTTCAACCACATCGTTGTAACCGTTGAGGATCCGATAGAATATATCCACCGAAACGATAAAAGCGTAATCAAACAACGTGAAATTGGTTCGGATACTCTGTCCTATCCAGATGCCCTGCGTCATAGTTTGCGGCAGGATCCAGATGTAATCTGTGTGGGTGAGATTCTTGAACAGGAGGCGCTCGCTTCGGCGATGAAGGCGGCGGAAACCGGGCACCTTGTCATTTCGACCATTCACGCTCCCAACACAACACAAGCTCTTCAGCGTGCCATTAGTTTGTTCCCGCCAGAAGCAGGCGCCAACGTCAGTTCTCAACTTGCTTCGGCGTTGATCGGTATCGTCTATCAAGTTTTGTTGCCGACAAAAAAAGGAGGCCGGGTTCCGGCAACCGAAGTTTTGGTTAATAACAATGCGATGCGTAATCTTATTCGAGAAAACCGATTTAGCAGCATGTCCAGCGTCCTGCAAACCGGGCGAAAAGAGGGAATGTACACGCTTAAAAAGAGCATTGATCGCCTGATCAAAGCTGACATTGTTGATCCTGAAATTCTGCAGAACCTGAAACAGTTGGAATACACGAATTAGAATCTCGCGAGCAAATCCTCGATATCCAGCCACGAAGTGGCGGCAACATAAAGTCATGGGTGTGAACCCATGGAATCAAGGACTTTATCCACGGGTTGGCACCCGTGGCTACAAGCAATCTCTCCTGCGGAACTGTCCGTGATGGAATTTCGATCAACAGCCACGAAGTGGCGGCATCATAAAGCCATGGGTGTGAACCCATGGAATCAAAAACCAAACCGTACCACGAGTCCTGAAGGGACGGCAGAATCGATCCCGCAAGCAAATCCTTTCGCCTCTTCTTCGATGGTTTTGTATTAATTTCGGATGCTCGATCCACGTGTTGGCACACGTGGCTACAAGCAATCTCCCCTGCGGAACTGTCCGTGATGGAATTTC
>JBCCSJ010000321.1:0-6321 GCA_039200505.1 Planctomycetota bacterium
ATTCCGATCAAGACTGGATCATGATCCGAACTTCGAAATGGATTCGGTTGGTAAACGGATTCCGGGTTATATTCCTCGTTGTAGTCGAGAAATCTTGGTTCATCGGCGTTGATGTGCCAAGTCGCAATCCTTGTGATTTGATCAGCCAGCGATTGGGTCGCAAACGCATGGTCGAGCGAACCTGACTGACCGTAATAGACAAACGAATAATCAGTCTGTGGGTCTGTTGGAGACTTCGATTCAAACCGTTTTCTCAGATCGACAAGACCCTTGGCCCGAATTGCATCGATGGGATCTTCTTGTTCGTAAGCATTCAAGTCTCCGATCATAAGCACTCTGGGATTTTCGTTGTCCAAACTGACACTTTCGATGTAACTACAAATCGCGAGCGATTGAGCCACCCGTTTTGAGTTGTAGGCGCCCTGACCATCTCCCTTGTTCTTGTTGACTTTGTTGGCGCGGCTCGATCCTCCCTTTGATTTAAAATGGTTAACGATCAAGGTGAAGGGCGGAATGTTTGGACCGGATGATTTGGCTTTGAATTTTTGAACCAGAGGAGTTCGAGCCACATCAAATGCATCATCGCGAATCATTGCAATCTCTCCGACTGGTGAAACTCGATCATTTCGGAAGATGATTCCAACCCGAATGGCGTTGTCTCCGCCCGCCGCTGCACGGAAACCAGTGGGAAGTCCGCAACCTTGAAAAACCTCTTTTCCAAGTCCTTCGTTCAAGGCTTTAACAAGTCGTTGCTCGCTTTCAAGATTATTTTCCAATTCCATTAAGCCAATCACATCGGCTTTCATTTGAGTGATCGCAGAAACAAGTTTCGCTTCCTGCCTTGAAAACTCAGATAGAGAGTCTGCTCCTCTGGCTCCATTTTTTTTGTTGTCGATTGTCGTAAAGTAGTTGAGGACATTAAAACTAGCCACAACGATGTCAGGGTTACCAAGGTCGGGTCGCTTGGGCCGATCAACCGGATTCCATTGGAGCCGACCATTAGGGACGAGAACGATTTTGTTCCCAGACTTTACCAATTTTCCGGATACCCCTTGAATGGTCGATCCTATTCGTACGGTTGGATGAGCGTCTCCCAGGCCAGGAAACAGTCTGGGAGGAAACAGGTTTTCTTGATCCAATCCATCGTCCAGTATGATACTTGCCGAATCATTGATTTTTTGAGCTTCTGAAATTTTGGCAACGTTTTCGCCGCCCTCGTATTTGACACCCTCAGCATCGGCATCATTGGGGTCGAATTCACTGGTCGGAATCATCAAACGATTTCGAGCCACTCTGATTTGCCCACGACGAATTAGATCAAACGTATCCACGACCACCAGATCTCCGCCGAGGGTAACTTCCTGCCCAAGCATCGAATTCCAGTCGACTGTATCAAGCTCGCCCTGAATGGATCCCGGCGGATCAACGAGGTCAGATGAATCATCATTTTGAGAATCATCCAGCCCGGATTTGGATTCAGCAGTTTTGGGGCCACCTGGTTGGCTACAGCTGGATTGAAGAACAAAAGTTAGCAAAACAATTGCAAATCCCAAAAACCAAAACTTGTTTTGATAAATCATATTGACAATTTCATTCAATCTTTTGGTAGAAAATCAATCTCTCTGTCCGCAATCTACCAACTGTCTTTGAGGAGGAAAATAGCCCGCCCAACGGCAGGAACACGTGAATTTTTTGCGGATGGCATTTTGTTTTACCGCTCAAGTTAACTCGGTTCCTGCCGTACCGATGGAGAACCAAGTTTCTTATTTCGATTTCCAGTGACAACACCAATCGAAAATTCTGGGCGGTCTAGCTTGGCGATATTTTCCGGTGATTCCGCCTGGCGATATTTGTTTGCGGTTTGAGGGCTCTCTCTCGACAAAAAAATACCGCGATTCTGGTCCGAGAACAGTGTTTAAACGGCTGGAATGTTTGATTGAGTGAATCGTGTATAATCGAAGTTTGGAAATCAATTGAGAAAGAAGCGATCTTGAGCCACCGATCCAAACTTCTGTACCATTTGTTACCACAAACATTTTTGACGAGCTAATCAGCCTGATACAAAAATTCCGACGGACCTCATTCAGAAAACTGGCTTGGACATCAGACATTTAAGAAAACAAAAACTTACGTCCTTCGTGTTTTCCTTATGCATTGGATCTGGAAACGTAATGACTTTCTGTCTTCCGATCTTCGTCATATTCGTTTCGCTTCCGACGGTCGTTTTGGCCCAATCAAGCCGAACGCTTGACGAGGCAAAAACATTCGGGCAACAAAAATCCAAATATCTTAACAAGTCGGAGGTTGTAGATTCTGCTCAAACCCGAGTCGAGGCTGACCTAAAAACCTATCGTGAAATTATCGGTCCACTCCTTAACAAGGCATGTCAAGATTGCCACGGTGAACACATCCAAGAAGCCGAATTCCGAATCGACAACCTGAACCCTGACATGCTGCATGGACAGGACGAAGACTGGTGGTTGGAAGTCCAAAACGTCTTGAGTAATGCTGAGATGCCACCAGCAGACGCCGAATTCCAATTGGACGACGCGGAAAGGTCTAAAATCATCCAGTGGTTGTCGCAGGAAGTCCAATTCGCTTCCAAAGTTCGTCGCGGCCAGAAAGAACATTCTTCATTTCGCAGGCTGACTCGATACGAATACAGCTACGCCATGCAAGATTTATTAGGGTTACCGTTCGATTTCGGGGCTGACCTTCCTCCAGAAACTGCTTCGGAAGATGGGTTCTTAAACAGCTCTGAATATCTTCAGATGTCCGTAAATCAATTGGAAAAATATCGCCAGTTGGCCAGAAGATCGCTCGGTAAAGCGATCGTTCAGGATGACAAACCAGATGCCATTCATTATTCGATTTCAATGGATCTTGCCTGTGAAGCTGAATCGAAGGCTCTTGCAAAAAACACAAAGGCTGACAAAAACGCAAATCATTTTCTCGAAGAATCAACGGGAAAAATTTTCGCTGGCGGGCATCGCGATGTCCGCAGAACTGCGGTGTTTCGTCCTCAACATTTGTTATCCAAAGATGCGAAAGAAAAGGCACCGTCGAAGTTCAAGGTATTGATGTTGCCGGCAAACTCAAGACAGTATGTCAATTTGGGGAAATATCTCCCGCGATCCGGACCGATGAAAATTAGGGTCAAAGCAGCAGGAGACGTTGAGACGGCGAACAAGGAATCGAATGACGTCGGAATTCCAGGTTTGGAAATTCGTTTTGGATTCCGCCCCACCAACGATTCCTATCTCGATTTTCCAATCGGTTCTGCAAAAACGATCCGATCACAAAATAAAAATAGCCAATGGTATGAATGGGAAGTCCACCTTGGTGAGATCCCGCGGAACTCTTACCGAGAACTTTCTCGAAAAGGTCCCAATCCGACTGAATTTATCGTTCTTCGAAACACGGCCAAAGATAGGGAAGTGGGCGCAATTCGAATTGAAGAAGTCGATATTGTGGCCAACCAGTTTGTCCAATGGCCGCCTGCTTCGCATCGCTCAATTTTTCCGGACAGGGAGGACACGGAATCCGAGGTTGCTTATTCTCGAAGAGTGCTTGAAAAATTTATGCAGAGAGCTTGGCGACGACCGATTACTCGCCCGGAACTCGAGCGAAAGTTGAAGTTGCTTGGAGACCTGCGACCGACTTGTGATAGTTTGCAAGAGGCGTTAGCAGAAGTTCTGGCCACTGTAATTTCATCACCCAATTTTTTATATCTTCAGCAATCCAAAGGCGCGGACAATCTCTCTGATTTCGAACTTGCTTCTCGGATGGCGATATTTCTGTGGGGTAGCATCCCAGATGAAGCGTTGTTCAAACTAGCCTGCGAAAATAAACTTTCCGAACCTGCCACGCTTGTTGAACAAACAAAACGGATGTTGGCTGACCGTCGAAGCTTGCGTTTTTCCGAGCAGTTTGTTCGTCAGTGGTTGGGCTTGCAACTATTGGATTACCTAGATGTTGATAAGAAAACCTATCGGGATATCAACCAGCAAGTCGTAAACTCAATGAAACGAGAACCGGTCGAAATGTTTCGGCACATGCTAGAAAATGACTTGAGCATCATGGATTTTATTCATGCCGACTACACGATGGCGGATAGAACTTTGGCTCGCCATTATGGAATTAAGGCAGCACTGGGGAGTGAATTCCAAAAAGTAAGGCTTACTCAAAACCACTCGCGGGGTGGTCTGTTGACCCAGCCCGGTTTATTGGCAATGAATTCTGATGGAAAGGATTCCAATCCGCTGAAACGAGGCATTTGGCTGTTGGAACGGATTCTCAACGATCCGCCGCCGCCTCCACCCCCTGCCGTGCCCGAAATAGATTTGGCTGATCCTGCCATTTTAAAGATGACACTTAAAGAAAGACTTGAGGATCATCGAAACGACGAAGCGTGTAAGTCATGCCACCAAAGAATCGATCCTTGGGGCATTGCATTCGAGAATTTTGATGCGGTGGGCCGGTGGAGAAATAGAATCGGAACCAAGACAGTCGATGCTTCCAGTGTTTTGTTTAATCAGCAAAAACTAGATGGAGCTAACGGACTGAAACGGTATCTGCTTGAAAATCGACAAGATCAGTTTGCACAGGCTTTAGTAACCAAAATGATCGCCTATGCACTTGGACGACCAGTGGGTTTTTCGGATCGCGCGGCAATCGAATCAATAACGACCTCATTGCGGCAACAAAACGATGGCTTGGCTACAATGGTACAGCTGATAGTTACCAGTGAAATTTTTCGTTCCAAATAGATTAGAGCTTCATCGTCGAACACTTTTTCAGTCAGATTAATCCAGCCAAAATGAGGCTAACGTGAATTTTTTGAAGCCGCCAACACTGAATCGTCGAGCATTCATTCGTGGGACCAGTGGTTTTGCATTAGCGTTACCTTGGTTGGAAACACTGGCATCCAAAGGGCATTTTAACAAGCCGAATGCGCCAAAAAGATTGGCATGTTTTTACATGCCCGACGGGGTCCCAATGCCTTTGGAAAGTGACCCAGCATTTAAAGACTGGAGTTGGTTTCCTCTTGGGAGCGGTCGTGACTTTAAATTTACGAAATGCCTGGAACCGCTTGAATCCTTACGGTCTGATTTGACTATTTTTAGTGGTTTGTCGCATCCTGCCGTACGGAGCATTCATGGCCATCGCAACGCCGACCAGTTCCTCACCGGAGCCAATACCGGAGACACACATGACGGCTATCAGAACAGCATATCGCTTGACCAAGTTTTTGCCGAACATGTTGGTGTCGAAACTCGAATATCTTCACTCGTGATGTCGACCGATGGTGGAACTGGCTCTCCGCGCGGTGCTCAAACGATGTCGTTCAATCGAAATGGTCGTCCCATTCCATCTGAAAATCGACCGAGAAAGATTTTTGAAATGCTGTTTGTCAAAAATGACAAAGAAGCTGCCAAACAATTGGCAATGAGCAAATCCGCGTTGGACGATCTTCTGGCTGATGCAAAATCAATGCGATCGAAACTATCAGCGAGAGATCAAAAAACTTTCGATGACTATCTGCAATCGGTTCGTGAAACGGAGTTACGAGTCGAAAAAGCAAAACAGTGGTTAGAAGTTCCGTTGCCACAAGTCGATGTCGATCACCTGGATCTCGATGTAAATCCAGAAGATCCACGAAATTATCTGAGAACGATGTTTGAATTGATTTTCCTGGCTTTCAAAACTGACCTGACTCGCGTGGCAACCTATCAATTGGGAAGAGAAAACGGTGTGGGTATTAGCGATTATTTGGCCCGGGCAATCGGATTTCGGCAAACCCATCAATTGTCTCATGAGACAAAAAAGCCAGGCGGTTGGGAGAACTTCGGAAAATACTGCCGATTTATCGCCGAAGAGTATGGTCGGTTTTTAAACCGATTAAAGGCAACCCCCGAAGAAGGTGGGGATGGTTCGATGCTCGATAATACACTTGCATTTTATGGGTCAGCTTCTAGCGCATTTCACCTGTCTCGAAATTATCCACTCATACTATCTGGGGGTCGAAACCTCGGATTCCAACATGGACAATTTCTGCGATTCGGAACTGGTGACAATAACAAGGAGACTGCTGGAATTTCAACCGACAAAGGGTGGCAAACCGAAATGGCTCACCAAGAACTACCTTTGTCTGACCTCTACTTGGTCATGTTACAGCGGCTCGGTTTAGAGATTGAAAGTTTCGGTGGAAGCAACAAGCTTTTACCGCATATTTAGTATTGATTTGAACTGCGGCGATTGGGTTCTTTAATTTTTGTGAGTTCAACGAGATCCAGCAAATTTTATGGCTAAAAAGAAGAA
>JBCCSJ010000322.1:0-6266 GCA_039200505.1 Planctomycetota bacterium
CTGGTGCCCTTAAAACAAGAACTTTCGGTTGTGCCATGAGGGGGTTCCGTAAAAGATGATCGCGATAGGTCGATTGAGTTTATTTCCAGTCCAAAGTTTGTAGCCAACACGCTTTTAGCACGTCGGTTTTGACATTGACCATTTCATTTTGAGCCGTTTCGACAGTAAGAAAAGGTTTCTCACGGACATAACCGATGGGGCAAATTTCGACGCCCTGCATCACATTTTGAAAAGACTCAACGTCAGACGGTTTTAACTCGACGATGAACCGAGTGTTCGATTCCGAAAACAGCATTGCGGCGATGGCGTATTTTAAGTCGACCGGTGAGTTTTCGTCAGCTTCCGGGATTTCAAGACCGATGTAGTCGGTAATGATTCGTGCCCCGAAACCACCTGCAAACGCCATTTCAGCGGCTGCGACAATCATCCCGCCTTCGCTAATATCGTGACAACTTTGAACCAATCCCTTTTGAATCGCTTTGTGCAAAGACGCAAAAGTCTTTTTGGCTCGTTCGAAATCGACCGTCGGAACCTTTCCACCTTCGATCTGATTCACCATGGCCCAATGAGATCCTCCAAAATGATCGCCAGTCACACCCACCATAAAGAGTGCATTTTTTGCCTCTTTCAGATCCATCGTGACACACTTTCCGACGTCGGGCACTTGCCCCATCGCACTGATCAACAATGTAGATGGAATTGTAATGGTTTTTCGACTTCCATCCGAATCGGTGTAACTAAATTCGTTGTTCAGACTATCTTTTCCGCTGATAAAAGGTGTCTGAAGTACGGTCGACATGTCTTTGCAGGCAATTGCCGCACGAACTAGAGCCCCCAAAGTTGATGGGCGGTCCGTGTAGCCCCAGCAGAAGTTGTCCAGAATAGCAATTTTTGATGGGTCTGCTCCGACAGCCACGCAATTTCGTATCGCTTCGTCAATGGCGCTGGTTGCCATATGATACGTGTCAAAATCGCCGTAATGAGGATTCATACCGCAGCTGATAGCAAGCCCACGTCTTGAATTCAGTACAGGACGAACGACGGCCGCATCGCTGGGGCCGTCATTTTGGATGCCGACCAAGGGCTTTACAACACTCCCGCCTTGCACTTCGTGGTCGTACTGACGAATGATCCAATGCTTACTGGCTACATTGGGTGACTGAAGTATCCTGCAGATATCGGTCCCAAGATCGCCAATCGACTTATTTGGAACGGGACCAAATTTCGTGACGGGGGTTGGTTCATAAACCGCTTTACGAATCACTGGAGGGCGTCCGTCGTGCATGAATTCCATCGAAAGCTCGCCGACCAACTGGTCTTCGTACTTCAATGTCAAATTGCCTGTTGGGACAAATTTCCCAATCACACACGCTTCCACTGATTCCGACTTGCAAAGTCTTTCAAATTCAGGCCATGATTCTTCCGAAACGGAAAACACCATTCTTTCTTGTGCTTCAGAAATCCAGATTTCGGTATACGAAAGCCCATCGTATTTAAGGGGTACTTTTTCTAGCCATACTTCGGCCCCAATCTTCTCGCCCATTTCTCCAACAGCACTGGAATAACCTCCAGCACCGCAATCGGTGACCGCATTGTAAAGTCCCCGATCCCGGGCTTGCAAAAGCACATCCATTGCCATTTTTTCCGTGATCGCGTTCCCGATTTGAACGGCTCCCCCGGAAGTGATGTCGCTCGATTCAGTTAGCTCGGATGAACTAAATGTGGCTCCGTGAATACCGTCGCGTCCTGTTCTTCCGCCGATCGAGACGATTAAATCACCCGCAACCGGCTCTTTAAAGGACTTCTCTTTCGGCAGCAAACCCACGTTGCCACAAAATACAAGCGGGTTTCCAACATAACGCTGGTCAAAATAAACGGCACCGTTGACCGTTGGTATTCCCATACGATTACCATAATCTCTGACTCCGGCGACCACACCCTTCATAATCAATTTTGGGTGCATCACTCCGGGCGGCAGATACTCATAGGGCGTATCGGGGTCGGCAAAACAAAAAACGTCGGTGTTGCAAACCGGTTTGGCTCCCAGCCCGGTCCCCAGCGTGTCACGAATCACCCCGCCAATTCCTGTATTGGCTCCACCGTACGGTTCAAGCGCGGAGGGGCGATTATGAGTTTCCACTTTAAACGCGACGTTGAACTGATCGTCGAATTTTACGATTCCAGCGTTATCTTCGAAAACGCTAACACACCAATCTTCGTCGCCCAAATCGGATCGAATTTGCATTGTGGCTGCAAAGATCGTCTCTTTGAGCATATTTTCAAATTGGATTTCTCCGTTTTCATCTTGGTACGAAATACGTCCTGCCAGAGTTTTATGGCTGCAGTGTTCGCTCCAAGTCTGAGCGAGCGTCTCCAATTCAATATCGGTGGGAGCTCGCTGCAGTTTTTCGAAATGATTTCGTATCGTTTGCATCTCGATCAGTGTCAAACTCAATTGCCACTGTTTGCTGATATCAAGCAACTCTTCGTCGGATAACCCAGTCAGTTCGACGACGTTTTTTTCAAATTGATAACGGGTGCCCAGGTCGAGTTTGTCGACTTCAAGTTTGCCTTCAACGATCGTTTCAGTCGAATCGTTGCACAGAACTTTGCTGGCCAATAAGGATCTGGCATCATCTGGAATGTCGGTTAACCAATATTTCTTAAAAGTCCGAACAGCGTCGACGTCAAATCCCAATTGCTTGATTGCCATCAAAGCACTTTCTGCCTCGGGATCAGTCACCCCCGGCAGTGGTAAAACGTAAACTTGATTTGGATAATCTGTCGGTCCTGCTTCGAATATGGGGTCGCCCACATGAGCTAAATTGAATTGCTCAACGACCGGCTCGACCAACAAGGAATCGCAAATCAATTTAACTTCTTCGTAGTCTAAATTTCCTTGAATCAAAAATCCTCGAGTCGCTTTAACGCCCGTTGTTTTGGGCAGCTTCAAATCATTCGCGTTGTCCAAAACCGACAGTCCTATACGGTCGGGCTGTCCTTCAGTCGGCAATATATCGACCTGCCAGAGAATGCAATTGGCCGAAACCTCGGAAGAATTTTGGTTGGCTGATGAGATGGTTTCATTCGCCACGAGATTTTCCGTTTCTATGTAAAAGGTGGAAAAATGCGAGAGAATCAAGGTGGTGGTCGGGCGAAAGTCAAAAAGATAACGGACCCAAACCATTTGTCCTCTGTCAATCACCAGTTTATCCGAGTCCTCTCAATCCCAAAAGGGTCGCTGATAAGGCTCGATAAGGCTCCAACTTTAACCGTCGTTGACTGTCAAATTTTGGATCCCATGCCATAATGGAATTGTTCCAAACTTGAAGGTCGACCCGGATGCCACTCTCGAGATCAGAACGGTTAAAGCGGTGGTATCGACAAACCAGAAACAATCCTGACGTCGATCATTATTCAATGCTCGGAATTGAATTATTTGAATCTGACCTCCAAAGGATCGAAGCAGCCGCCGAAGAGAGAGTTGACGTCCTTCAAAAGATGTCCAACCAAGGGATCGACTCGGACCGAGCGAAGGAATTGGCGAAAAGAGTGGTGCTGGCCAAACTGTGCCTGGCCAACGTTGCCAAACGGAACAAGTACGACCGAGAATTGAAGGTCAAGCTTGAGCAGAACGATCTAAATTCACTGCACTTTTATCTGGATGGACATTACGTCGACGATTCGCGCACACAAGGTCGGCCTTGCGGCCAGTATGAAAATCCAACTGGAACAGACCAGTCAGCCCTTAGATTTGGGATCATTCAATCAAATACTTCAAGCTGGACAACGTAATTTGGACCAAGTGCGAACTAAATTCAAAAAAGCCAAAGACAAAGAGAAGAAAAAATTGCAGCCAACCTTGAATCGAGCCAATCAACAAATGGGAGTTTGGACCGAGTACTCGTTGGCTATCGAGAAACTGGCTGGCAAACACATACCCGTCAAAGTCTACATCCCCTATGGCGGACATCGAATCCTGATTGCCAAAACTCCAAGTGTGCCTGATCCATAACGATCGGCATTGAATAGAGAGTTACGCCCATCTATGGGGAAACGGCGTGATGGCTTTTATCTAGCCTGCGAGCGTTAGATACGAGATTAAACAAGCTTTGAAAGCTTCTCAGGTACCAGCAACAATTAAACGTTGGCGTTCACCTGGGCTTTGAATTCTTCATAGCTGGTCGGAGCCTCAGCGACTTGGCTTTCAATTTTTGCAGAACCGTTGTTCACCAAAGTGTAAAGACGGTTTCGTCCCAGTTCTTTCGACTTGTAAAGTGCCCGGTCGGCCCGCTCGTACAAAGATAAAACGTCATCGTCACCGTGGCAAACAGCCAGCCCCATGCTCATCGTGACAACGGTGGAGTGTCCCGAATCGTTGATGCTGAAATCATAAAGTTCAATCGTTGATCGAATTCGGTTCCCAACAGATTCAGCATTTTCGGCCTGTAGACCTTCCAGCAAGATACAAAATTCATCACCGCCTAGACGACCCACGAAATCTTCAGGGCGAACGCATTCTCTTAACGCTGCCGAAATACTGGTCAGCACTTCGTCCCCAGCCTGATGGCCAAACGTGTCGTTAATACGTTTGAAATGATCGATGTCGATCAGCATCAATCCAAAAGGTTTTTGCTCCGTCTGGTAACGTGACACCATGAATTGGAGTGTTTCGTCAACCGCTTTTCGATTACCGATATTACAAAGTGAATCGGTGCGTGCTTCCTTTCGAGTCCGGTCCAATTCCTGAGCTTGAAATTCAAGTTTATACCGAGAAACGACCAAATCATTTTCCAATTGCCGATTGGACTCAACAACGCGTTTAATGTTAGTCACCAAAGCTGATTGCAACTCACCTAGTTGGCTATGGCCGGGATCATCAATAGATTCTAATTCCTCCTGGGCCGATTGCAGAGCATTGTTATGAGTATCGACATCTTCATTCAAGCGATCGGTACTGCTCATCACAGCCAGCAGTGCCGTCAGCGTTTTCTCTCGGTCCTGACGAATCTTTTTTGGTTCGTTGGAAAGCGTATAGAACCGTCCAATCAGAAATCCACAAAACAATCCGACGCCGACCGACGCCAGCGACCAGATGCAGATAAACAGGATTGAATAAGTGTCTTGAGGAAACATTGGAATCAAGCAACGGCTGCAGTACTTAAGTAGTTACCCAAGTTTACGCCGCATTTTTCGGTTGTCACGTAATCATGGAAGAATAGAACTGTCAATTTAGCAGTTCAGCATTCCAAGGAACGCAAAATTTGACACACGGAAATATAAGCTTCGCCTTCAAAATGCTTCTGGATTTGACCTTTTTTTGATCGTCCTTTCCAGCAAGCAGTAACGGTTTTGACGAATTTAAGGAATGGAGTACTCCCCCGCGATTGCGTTAAGTCGTTGTCAGCAAAATGACTCTATCGGGACTCCATCCCAACTCGAACCGCTTTCAACTCCCCTGCCCGCCCACGAGAATTGGAACGGGCGTAAAAAATACCATCTTGAATTGCCGGCATAGACCTCGAAGGGCCATCCAGAATTTGAAAACTCGCCAGTTCTTCAAATTTTTCGGAATCGGCTGAAACGATATGAAGCTTTCCGGTCGAATCCAAAAATAGAATTTTGTTTTCAACCAGGATACAATGTCCCACCGGAAAGTCTTTCTCCCAAGTGACTTTGCCGGTCTTAGGATCGATACATCGAAGGGATCCGTTTCCGAAATCTTCACGCCCAGCAGTTCCAAAAAGATATCCAAGCTTGTGGACAGGTGTGGAAAACTGGCTGCTGAAGGAACGATCGTTATTCCACTCTTCAGTCCATCGGCCATTGGCAAAAGTCAAAAATCGAGCCCCCACGCCGTAGGCTGAATTTACAAACAGCCCGCCAGAAACGAAAACTGGCATCGCTCCGTTGACCGATGGACCTCGGACCCCAAATTCTGTTTTAAATTCGACTTCTCCGGACTTGGGATCCATGATTAGAAAATGGAAACGGGAAATCAACGCAATTTTATTTTGGCCGTTCAACTTAAATTCAATGGGTGAAGAATAGCTGGCCCGGTCGTCGAAAGACTTCCAAATCTCCCGACCGTTGGCTGGATCAAAGGCCACAACCGCCGCATCTTTGCCTCCAACGTTTAAGATCAATCGGTTCTCGACTAAAATCGGAGTCGATCCAGACCCAAAATATCCAGGAGGACTCTGATAATCGGTTTGGATGTTTTTCATCCATTTGGAATTACCCGTTTGTCGATCGAGACAAAAAAG
>JBCCSJ010000323.1:0-6238 GCA_039200505.1 Planctomycetota bacterium
CAACCGCGGTAACAATTTCAGCGTAGGAATTTGTACTCATTTTCCCTCTTTTCGCAAAAAGGTCGCAAGTATTGGTAATAAACGCAGACTTTTTCAAAAATCAGGATTCGGCTTATGTCAAGTGATCCAACAAGTGTTACCACTCAATGGGTTAATAACCCACTGACACTTGTGCAGATTTCAAATTTGGTTCATCAACAGGCGTATTGAATCCGAAGTAAGTAGCAGGCAAAATTTTGTTATGAGAGATATCGAAAATCCAAAATTGCTCATTGCCAAAGGCGGCCTGTTCTTCATTTTAGGCCTATTGGCCGCAGGTTTGTTAATTGCTAGGAATCCAGAGATTTTAGCTGTCGTATTGTTAGCGATCGCCGTGTGGGCATTTTGTCGGGCGTACTATTTCGCATTTTACGTGATCGAAAAATATATCGACCCTACTTATCGATTTGCAGGGTTAGGGTCCGCGATTCGATTTTTACTCGATTCGAAAAACAATCGAATCGACGATGCTAAATAAACGCATTATCGCTGGCCAAACTGTTTTCGTTGGCAATGACACCGTGAATAGTCCGGCCGTTTAGTTTTGTTTTCATCGCCCCGGAACTGCAATCATCTCACGAAATAGTAACATCGCTCTGCAAGCCACCGATCTGAGATCAAGACGAAGCCGAGTGTTAGCAAACAATCTCGCCAACTCAATTTTTTAAAAATCGATTTGGGCTCGCACCGCGAAAGTGTTGGCAGTGCTCGTACCAAGCGTCAGATCATTAAGCTGGGAGTGGATCCAGTTCCCTTGAAACTTGGTATGGCGATTCAGGTACCAATTCAAGCCAATTGTGTAGTCGGCCAATTCACGTCCCGCAACGGTCCCATCGTTAAGATTGATGTATGAAAGCCGGCCCAGTAATTCCCATGCTCCAATCCCGCCAGAAGGTGTCCAGTTTTGTAACGGCTGGACTCTTCCGAAAACTCCGTTTTTCTTTACGTACGGAATGGTCTCGCCAGTCAGCATGTACCGGACTTGCGCGTAGGCTCCAGGAAACTCGACGCTTTCTCCAGACGATAATCTAGCCTGGACCAGTCGCGCTTCGGATTGCAGCACTAATCTTCCCATTCCGATGGCGGATTCAAGATTAAAAAATTGAACGTCTGAAGCATTCAATTGTCCCGTATTGACAAAGGGAGGTACACCTTCGATTGGAAGAGAACTTAGCCCTGCCGGTCCAAGGTTCGGGTTTTGTCCTACGAATACCTCGTTTGTGCTGACGAGTTGGATGATTCCGCGTCCAGGATCGTTATAGCTGTAGTCAAGCCCAAGGTGAATCAATTCGTGTTCGCTTCGTTCTGCCAAAATTTGAGTTACTCTGGTGGCGATACCGTATCCTCCAGCATCGGCAAACACATTGCCGAAATTATCACTCAAAAAACGATAACCGGAGATTGCCCAAATCCCATTTTCGTCGGGGCGATTATCAAAAAGCATGACACCTGTTTGACGAAAAGGCCCCTGAGTGAATGTGACCGGACGTTCTAAAAATGGCAGTTCACGAACGCTGGTCAATTCAGACATACCGAAGGGTTGCCGGTAGCGACCGATCCTTACGTTCCCCCAACGCGTGTTAGTAAGTTGCAACCAAACATCGACAAATCTTGCCTGACTTTGAGCAATGTCAAACTCAATGATGTAATTGATGTCTTCGGCTAAATCTCCTGTAGCGGCCAAACGAGCTCTTCGAAATCCAAGCCCATCCTCGATATCGCCAAGCGTCTGACGATTCAGTTCGTCCTGAATAAACCAGGCACTGTCCAAGTGAAAAAAACCAGTAATCGAAACGCTTGGGTCCGCGGAATCTTCCTCTGGAATCGGCTGGGATTCGTGGAATTCTGGACTGGTCAAATTTGGAGTCGTATCCGAAAAACTCCATTGATCAACGCTATCTTGCGGCGTTTGAACGACTTGCGATCGACCGCTCGGCGGAGCGAATGCCATAAGAACGACGGCACATCCCAGAATTTTGATGAGATTTACCAACGAAAGTCCTTTAGACAATTTTTACTTCAACGTCATATGAGTTGGTAGCAGAATCGATTTCGGCTGCCAATGCCATTCTTGCTTGTTACCAACCTGTTACCGTTCGGCTGAGATTTACCGTTAAACTGGATTCATAAATGCAAGACTTTTTTACCTTCGATTGGAGACCAAAATGTTAGCGATGGTTCAGCGGTTATTCTTGGCGTTGGCGGTTTTGATAGCCATCGGTTCCGTGACGGACGCAGACAACGAAAGTAACGAGTTTCAGATGGAACATGATCGAGTCGTTGTATTCAAAGATGGATACTGCTTGATTGTTAAAAACGGAACGGTCAGAACCGACAAAAATGGAAAAGCATTTACCGATGAGGTTCCTGATTCGGCCATCCTTGGCTCTTTTTGGGCGATCCCAGATAACTGCCAAATTAAATCCATGACAGCCGGATTTGCCGAGCAAAAAGTAGACCTCAGCCGCGAAATTGACTGTTCTAATTTAGGTGAAATTATCGCAGCTAATCTGAACCGCGATTGTTCATTTCAAATTGGAGAACGTAGTTTTCAAGGCACCATTGTCAAAATTCTTCACAGCAATCCGGTTAGTCCGAACCAAGTGGAATTGCTGTCAAGTTTCTCTAGCCACGATCCTCCAAGTCGTCAAAACCGTAGACAAACTACCATACAGAGAAAAATTCCAACGGCTGAAAGCTTCATCGTTAGAACCGATGAAGGAGATGTCGTCGTGGCGACGCAATCCGTTGAGAATCTATTAATAGAAAATATGAACAGCAAAACGAGCGAAACAACCTCTCGGACTGAATCCAAGAAGAGGATTTCGTTTCAATTCGATAAAAAAGATTCCGACGTCAAAATCAAGTTGATGTATTTCCGCCCTGACGTTAGGTGGATTCCTACCTACCGAGTCAATTTGACTGGTCAAGAATCTTCCAAACAACTGCGTGGTAAGACAAAAACGAAGGTGGCTCAAATCGCTCTACAGGGCGAGATTATCAACGAGGCAGAAGATTTCCGTGATGTACCATTCCACGTTGTAGTCGGTGTCCCTAATTTTCGTTTTCGCAATACTCCGAGCCCCTTGGTGTTGGAGTCCAGTGTCCGCAATATCGTGGCTCAGGTCGCGCCAAATGTCATGATGAACAATCGCTCGCAACAATTTTCCAATGCGTTAATTACCCAAACAGCGGGAGATTTTCCCGGACAGCGATCAACGGGATCCGATCAAAACGGCGATGTTGAAATGCCAAAAGAACTAACCGGTCAGAGCGGAAACGATCTGTACGTTTACCGATTGGAAAAGATGTCACTGAAAAAAGGAGAGCGAGCGTCGGTTCCAATTTTGACAACAGAAGTTAGCTACCGAGACGTTTACACGTGGGACATCGACGTGATTCATTCAGAAACCTACGCCGCTGATTCATCCAGTGGCGTATCACCTTTGGTCTTGACCAAGAATCGGGTCTGGCGTCAGGTTGAGTTAGTTAACAACACAAAAATTCCATGGACAACTGGAGCCGCCATGTTTGTCGATGACTTTCAACCATTGGCGCAAGAATTGTTGACATATACTTCGCCGGGCGGAACGTGCCGAATACCTATCACGGTCGCCGTTGACCTTAGAGGGAAAGTTGAAGACAACGAAATCGGCCGGGATCTAAAATCGCTCCGGTGGCGGGGCTACGATTATGCCAAAGTGAAAGGGAAGATCGAAATCGAGCTTGTCAATCAAAAAGACACGTCGGTCCCAGTCGAAATGCGGTTGCGTTTTGGCGGCAGGGCCGATCAAGTTAGCGACGATGGTAAAGTGACACTGTCTGGTTTTCGAAAAAATGACTGGCAGGATCTACGGGGTGACGCGATCAATAATAGTTCTCTGATTGAATGGAAGGCCGAAATTTCGCCCGGACAAACTTTCAAACCGTTTGCAAATTATCAATTCTTATTGAGATATTAGCTGCCCTGTTCTGCAGCTGGCACGAGAATCGCAAATTGCTTGGCGACAAATTCAAATTTGGATTCCGGCCAGGAAAATAAGGTGGCTTGCTCACGCAGGTCTTGGCTGGACCGATTGTTATGAACCGCAAAAAATTCTCGGTCCCCGTTGCTCGAATGAGCATATATCCATTTGAACCAATGAATCTCAGAAGAAAGTTCCATTTGAGAAATGACTCTCGCTAAATCCTGTTCCAACGATAAGGACTCCACAGGATAAGGCGAAATCAGAGTCGGATCCTGAGTAAAAAGGAAAAAACGACTTCCACCAACTTCAATTTCTGTTTTTTGGGTCTCGTTAGTGGTTCCTGGAATGAGTGCTCGGGCGATGACAGGAAAAGTTGAAGTCCCGAAGCTGGTTAAACAAAACGCGGTAGCTTCGTCTTCTGTGTAACCCTGGCCGGATACGAATTCCTGAATTTCGACCCCGTCTCCAAGCGAAACACGGAACTCGATTGTCATTTTGAAACCATCGTCGACGGTTTGCGTTTGATTTTCAAAGGCCCAAAATCGGAGCTGATTATTTTTGACTCCAACGCCGGAAGAGTCGTTGATGATTTTTGTGTGACCACACAGTTTAAGCAGAGAGACCAAATAGTCGCGAGCGAAACGGGTGACTTTATCTGAATTCTTCTGAGAAATGGATTCTCCGCCTTCGACATAATTCGTAGGGCCAGAACGATCAGCTCTCAAAACACCGATCGGAATTGTAGAATTTACCTTTTTGCATGCCGAAGTTAGGCAGATCAGTAAAAAGATCGAGACAATGAAGAAGCGGATCATTCAATCATCATAGCGACAATTGAAGAAGTGCGTGAGGCAGATTTATGAATGGCATCATGTAGAAATCGCCTTATGCCCTCGATCAGGGCATCATGCGAATAGAATCTTCGGGACAGAAATTAACGTTCCTTAAGGCACTACGCGTGGAACCACTGCCCAAAAAGCGTTCGATTCGAAAACTCAAATTCAACCAAGCGACTTAGGTCGAGGTCTCAGAATTAGATTCTTTAGTGGACTGGCTGGTTGTATTTTCAGTGGGAACCGAAACTTTAGATCGAGGCTGATTTAAAAAATCACCTTCCACGAAACTTAAGATCTTTCCGTCTACTTGGATGTCAACCCTATCAAATTGAATGGAAGAAACCATCCAATCCATTTTGTCAAGTTTGAAAGATTCACCTTCGGTTAAAAAGAATTTCTCACCCGTGGTGCCTTCGATAATCCAAACCTGCCAATCCCCCGTGATCAGTCGCACGATTCCAGTGATCTTGGTAGTTTGGGCACGAATAAACGGAGCCGGTGGCGGCGGATCCTCTCGCTTGGTGACACGAGGTGCAGGTTTTTCTTTAAACGTAACGGAAAAGTCTTTGACCGAAACTTTGGGAGGGAAGCCGTTGTCGGTCACTTGCACCTTAAAGTCATACTTTCCGGGTTCTTGGTAGGGTATCTT
This sequence comes from Planctomycetota bacterium, assembly GCA_039200505.1. Classification (GTDB taxonomy): domain Bacteria; phylum Planctomycetota; class Planctomycetia; order Pirellulales; family Pirellulaceae; genus Mariniblastus. The sequence continues at coordinate 5,493 of JBCCSJ010000323.1, forward strand.
AAGTTGTACCCTTCTATCCTCGGGCCTCGATTGCTTAAGCTCAAAATCTTCGATCGCTGATTCAACGATTTCAAATTTCAGCAAATCCTGTTCATCGGCATCTCGGGCCGATATGGAAACCGTAGCATCGGAAGTTGAACTTCGAGAACTTACTGAAAGAACCGGTATGTTGTTGGCGGGGCCAAAAATATTTCGTCGCAGAATCGCGCTTTCGTAATCTTCCGAAGTCCGAGCCAAATCGAAGACCGCATTCGTAAATTCTGTCCGCTCCTCACCAATCTCAAGCGAAAGAGCTTGGATTTTCAACGTAACGGCCAGTCTGCCGTTACGAATCTTTTTGTCATTTCGCCCCATATCATTTTCAGGCGTGATCTTGATCAAATTAATTCGATGCAAGAGATCGACGCTGTTGAATTTTTCAAGAAACTTAATCAACTGGTTGTAATCACAGCGTGCTTCCACATTAAAGTTCATTCCTTTCCCGATTTGCTTGTTTTGATATTTGATCGCTGCCTTTGACGCTGACGACCTCGATACTGATCAGTTCGTGATTTCGGAAAACGACGTGGCACCGGATGATCCGCGCTTTGCAGGAGATGAAACGCTCGCAGAAGACGCGGTCAACATGGAGGACGAGGACGGTGCCGAAGCCGAAGCGGCAGCGGCACAAGCGGAAGACTCTGACACGGTTCGCGCACGCACAGAGTTGGTCGACGAGCAGATCAACCTGATCTTTCCGTTCGACG
>JBCCSJ010000324.1:0-6228 GCA_039200505.1 Planctomycetota bacterium
CCTACGATTTGACCAAGGCTGCTCGAAAGTTCTCGACGGGCTGCACCTTCCGGCAGAAGGTGCCTACTACCAAAGTGCGTGCATTAAGTAGGTCCCGCTTGCCGAGCGGGAATACCGGGGATTGATAATTCATAGGTAGATAAAAGCTGCGTGAAAAGTAGTAGAGCGAACTGACACGTAAGTCTTACGACTGCGGAACACCCGAACCCTACGATTTGACCAAGGCTGCTCGAAAGTTCTCGACGGGCTGCACCTTCCGGCAGAAAGTGCCTACTACCAAAGTGCGTGCATTAAGTAGGTCCCGCTTGCCGAGCGGGAAATGCGACAATGATCCAAGAATCGAGCCTGGTATTCCGCCAATCAAAAGGTTGGAGCCTCTGAGAAATCATCGAATTCAGAATAGCGATCCGGGGCTCGATTCGAAAATCGGGTAAAGTCGCGTTCCCAGTGAAGTTCGACATCCCCCGTTGGTCCATTTCGTTGTTTTTCAATAATGATCAATGCTTCGTGCTGAAGCTCTTCTTCTTCCGGTTGACCCTTTTTGTAATAGCTTTCTCGGTGAACGAACATCACAACGTCCGCGTCCTGTTCAATCGCTCCTGACTCACGAAGGTGGCTCAATTTTGGTCGATGATCACGAGAATCTTCTGCCTGACGATTCAACTGGGAAAGGCAAAGAATCGGAGTTTTCAGTTCCCTGGCAAGGCCTTTCAGACGTCTGGCAATTTTTGCCACCTGTTCCTGCCTCGGGTCACTCGCTTGATCCGGCTGGATCAATTGCAAATAATCGATCACGATCAGGCCCAGCTTGTTTTCACGACGTTTGATTCTTCTGGCGGCACCTGCAATTTCAGAAACATTTCGAGTCGGCGAATCATCAATGAACAATGGTGCGGTGCTCAACTCGCCGGCGGTCGAAACGACTCGTTTTCGGTCCTCGGCCGACAATGTCCCATTTCGTAGGCGATGACCATTGACTTTCGCGACCGAACAAAGCATCCGCTCGATCAATTCGATCGCTGCCATCTCGAGGCTGATAAACAGGACCGGTGCCTGCGATTTGCAAACAACGTTCTCCGCGATATTCATGGCAAATGCGGTCTTCCCCATACTGGGTCGAGCCGCCAGAATCACTAACTCCGACGAATGAAGACCGCCTGTCATTCGATCCAAATCGGTAAATCCGGTTTCGACTGTTCCGTCCATCCCCTCGCCTCGGACTCTCGCGTCTAAACGGTCCATGGCATGGGTTAAAACTTCGTCGATCGCGCTAAGATTATTGGACTGGCGACTTTCTCGAATCGAAAACACCTTCTGTTCTGCGTCATTCAATAGCGATTCGGGATCCGAATCAGGGCGGTAAGCATCGGACAATAGGTCGGAACACGTTGTGATCAGTTTCCTGGCTGTTGCTTTGCTTCGAACGATATTGGCGTAATAAGTGACGTGAGCTGCGTTGGGAACCGAAGTGAAAATTTCGGCCAGTCGTGCGGCCCCCCCCACCTGTTCAAACTCGCCACTTGAGACCAAATTTTCGCGCAACAAAAGAGGATCAATCTTTTTCCCGCGGCCATGCATCTCCATGATGTGCCGGAACATCACTTGATGGGCTTCGTCATAAAAGTCTTCAGGTCGAATCAGGTGTACGATTTCGTCGCATGTGTCCGGAAGCAACATGATACTACCGAGCACGCCAACTTCTGCTTCGATGTTGAAGGGAGGCTTTCGATCGACGACATTAACGTCCTTCTTTTTCTTTTTGCGTTTATTTGATTTTGGGGATTCAAAGAAAGGGTCATCCAAACTCATGTCATCAGTCCGTTGAATCGTCGTTCTATCAGTCGTGATTGATTATCTTAAGCTTTGCCGAATGGTCTTCAAGAAATGAATCGGATCGAAATTGCCGATTGGATGCAGAGTTCAACATCTTGGGGAAATTTTAATTTGTTGGTCCCAAGATATTGCCTCGGGGCGCACAAAAAAACTCGGGTTTTAAAAACCCGAGTCGTTTTTGATTCTTGAAAACACGTTGGTTACGGTGCCATCCTATTTTTCTTCGCCTTCAACGGTAGGTACAACCCAAACTTTCACCTCGGTTTCGATATCCTGGTGAAGGTGAACTTTGACCGTGTAGAGACCCAACTCTTTCAGAACACCTTCTAGCCGAATCTGATCAGCTGAAAGAAGGATGTCGCTCTGCTTCAGGGCTGCGACAATTTCGGCAGCACCAACACTTCCGTACAAGTGACCTTCATCGTTGGCGTTGGCTTCGATAGTGATACTTTGGCGAGAAATCGTTTTGGCCAAATCTCGCAGATCTTTCAGACGGGCCTCTTCGATTTCCTCAAGTTTAGCTCGATGCTTGTCCACCATTCTTTTATGGTGTTCCGAAGCGACCGTTGCCAAACCTTGCGGGAGTAAGTAATTGTTAGCGTAGCCAGGCTTGACTTCGACAACTTCTCCTTGTTTTCCAAGATTGTCGACAGATTGAATCAATAGTAATTCGATTCCGCCTCTTTCGCCGCGTGGCAAACGACTGAATTTGACTTTTCGTCGCTTTAATTTCTTCTGCTTTGGAGTTGCCATTTTTATTCTCAACAAGTGCGATCAGGATTCCCTGAAAATTGTTCTGATTCAATTTAACTGATTTATTAAAACGGGACTTCATCCTCCGGTGGTGCTGATTGCACCGGGGCCGGAGTTGGTGATGGCTGGGATGCCGTGTGTGGGGCAGGGGCACTTCCGGTCGAGTTACCACCACCGGATCGTCCGCCCAGCATTTGCATCTTTTCACCAACAATTTTAATTTTTGATCTCTTTTGCCCGTCCTGTTCCCAACGGTCCAGCTTCAATCTGCCTTCGATCAAAACTGATGAACCTTTCGAAAGATATTCTCCAGCGACTTCTGCTGTTCGCCCCCAGAGCGTGATGTCAAAAAAGTGAACTTCATCAACCCACTGCTCGTTCTTTTTCACCCTTTCGTTGACCGCAAGACTAATGTCTGTCACTGCGGTGTTAGCGGGAGTGTAGCGTAATTCCACGTCACGTGTGAGGTTTCCAACTAGCACAACACGATTGTAACTTGCCATAAAATTCTCCTTTTCAAGACTTTTTTATCAGCGGGTCTACAATCCCTTGTTCCGCAACCAACTTTCACCAGGTTCATCTTGTCAGTGAGAGCGACTCGTTAGGGCATCTACCCTTCGTTTGGTAGAAATGTCCGTTATTCGGTAGTGGCAGCAGCTTCTTTTTTCTCTTCGGCCCCTTCTGTTTCACTCTCAGATTCGTCGGCGGCCTGTGGAACTTCTCCCTTCGCGACGGCGACCATCGGGTCAACTAGCCTTGGATCCAGCTTGATGACAAGGTGTCTTAAAATCATGTCCTGAAGTTGGCAAGCTCGATTAAACCCGGCCAACTGGGCTGTGCTAACTCGAAAATAGGTCAGCCAATAGGCCCCTTTTCTGTGACCGTTAACTGGATAGGCCAACTTTTGTTCGTTCCAAAGCCGACTTGCAAGAATTTCCCCATTGGCATTGGCGATCAAGTCCTCGACCATCTTGGCCGCACCGGCCGGGTTGCGTGCATAAGCATTCGCGTTAAACAAAAACATGCACTCGTATACGTTTTCAGCCACAGTTTTTACCCTTGGTTATTCTCGTTGTTTGTTGTTGGATGCGTTTGAGAGTCGCCATTTGGCAATGGTTTTTCATTCAAAGCTGGCTTTTGTATCCGTTTTCTATCAGGTTTTTTGGGATCAGCATTGAACCGATTCATTGCTTTTTGAATCCCATGTTCCACCCAAAACTCAACCGCGTCAGCGGCACGCTCGACCGTCGGTTTCATCAGGTCAATTTCATTTGGGGTGAACTTGCCTAACACAAAATCGGCGGTGTCCCAGTTTTCGGGAGGTCGTCCAATTCCAACTTTAAGCCTGCTAAACGCTTGGCTCGCGAGTTGGTCAATTATATTTTTGATCCCATTCTGTCCACCGGCGGAACCACCCGGTCGAATCCGCAATCTTGCACATTCCAAGTTCAGATCATCGCAAATGACGAGGATCTCAGACAATTCTAATTTGTAAAAATCTACTGCAGCCCGAACACTTTGGCCGCTCAAATTCATGTAAGTCAGTGGACTTAACAAAACCGTTTTGTGTCCGCCGATAATGACTTCAGCAACTTCGCCTTTGAATTTGGTTTTTGGAGTTCCGGCTTCGAAACGCTGGGCAATAGCACTAAGTACATCGAATCCTATGTTGTGCCGGGTCCCAATGTACTTCGTTCCGGGGTTCCCCAAGCCAACCACCAACTTCATTTCATTCTCGCCAGAGTCTTAACGACTACTCCTCTTCGTCCTTGGCAGCTTCGTCTACCAAATCTTCGCAACTTACAATCGGGTTACTTTCGTCTTCGGCAAGAGTAACGCCATTCGGCAACGGCACGCTTCCGGCCGAAATTGTTTCGCCGCTGTTTAGCTCGTTCACCTTCAACTCAATGTTTTCAGGAATCGCGTTGGCGGGGCAACTCACCGAAATCTGCTGTTGAATAAAGTTGAGTGCTCCACCAGCACGAACACCTGGTGCGTCAGCCTCACCCTTCAATTCGATCGGGACAGTGACCTCAACTGCCTCCCCGGCAGACACCCGCGTCAAATCGACATGCAGCACATTGACTCCAAAGGTGTCCCACTGAACATCCTTAATCAACGCACTTTCGTTGGAAGCACCTTTGAGTTGAACCAAATAACTTCCGCGGTTGATCGCACCTGAAAGCTCCTTGGCAGAAAGCGTCAACTTGACGCATTCTTCACCATGGCCATAGAGAATAGCTGGAATCTTGCCGGTCTGCCGCAACCGCTTCATTCGCAAAGACCCAGTCTGATCTCTTTTTTCGACATTTAATGTTTCTGTTGACACTTGTTTAACCTGTTAATTGGCGAATTCGATCGAATACCTCGGTTCAAAATGGGATCCCGGCTAAAGCCGATCTGAAACCCGAACGATCCGTAAAAATCCGGAAGTGGTTTCGACGTTTTTACCAGTAAACGTCGCATTTTTGCAGAAAAGTTGCCAGATACAAGCCCAAGTTGGCCTTTTTCATTTCCGCAATGATCCACTCACCCAAAACGTGAGTAATACCTTCGGGTCGGCAATCATTGAGCCAAACATTTGGCCATTTTGACCCCATACTGCGAATTTATAGAATTTGATCAGAGCTTTGCATTTCGACGGCGATTTCCACAAAGCCAAAGAGTTAGGAGTGCTAAAACGGAAACTGACCCAGGTTCGGGGACAACGGCAAACCCTACTGAGCCAAAATTACCCTGACTATCAGTGAACTGGCCAAAAATAAACGACCGCTGAAAATCTTCTTCAGAAAGTCCGGTCGGAAGGATCGCTCCGAGTTCAATAGCAGCAATATCGACGCTATTAGCCCACCCTATTCCGTACTTAGACTTGATTAGAAGATCGCCTCCTAAATCATTAAGTCCATCCAACGCAAATTGTTCATTGGCTAGAACAAATCGGCTGAAGCCATCGCCGAGCATCGACAAGGATTCCAGTCCAACTTCTCCAGTTAGCTGGTTATAAGTTAGCAAAACGCTCAATCCGTCGCCCTGGTTTTGGTAATCCGAAATAACCGTGTTGTCGCCTTGCCGGGTTCCGTTGAGGTTCTCCAGTCGAAGCGGATCGTCATCGGAGGAGCGGACTGTATTTCCAAAAACGGATCCATCGGTGAGTCCAGTGAAGCGAAGTGTTCCACCGTTAATTTCGTTATTGTCAAATACAAAATTATCCGTAATCCCATCCTCAATGGTTATCGCAAAAGAATCTCCAACATCATTTGCAAAGTTGTTTCGCCAAATAATGTCTTCAAGCGGTTCAGCAATCCTGGCAGTCGAGTAAAACAAACGGTCCGTTGCGGTGACCATATTTTCTTCGACGACCCAATCTTCCATGTCATGGTGGAAATAGCCCACGAATGCAGCGTCGCTTTCCGCGACTAGGTTCCCCTTGATCCGAATATGGTCGGCTCGAAGCGAAATCGTAATCGCACCCTCGGAATGATTTGCCCGATCCCACTGATTATTTGAATTGAAAATCACGTTGTTGTTGAAATGGATTTCATTTCCATCAACATTATCGGTCCCTGAAAGGTGGATGGCAGAAGTATTCAAATCTCTAAACAAATTATTGGATATATTAAGCCCTGAACTTTTTGACGTCAC
>JBCCSJ010000325.1:0-6195 GCA_039200505.1 Planctomycetota bacterium
CCGATCCAATCTTGCAGCTCAGGGCTGACGCCATCTCGGAGACCACCGAAATGCAGCAATTCTGGAATCGAAGAGCCAAAAAACTACCCACATTTACCTTCTATAAAATGGCAGGATAGCTACAATCCGCGACGTGCACCCAACGGCTGAATGACTGAATTCTGACGTCCCGGGGTATATGTTCCGATTTCAGCGATTGTTTGGCGGCAGGCAAACTGACTTGGATCTTGGCGGACCGACAGATGAAATCGGACTGTGGATATAGATGGCTGTCTGATGCCAGTTCGTCGAATGATTTACTCGGACACCGGTTGTTTTTCTCAAATTGGTCAAACTCCTACACCTGAATCAAAGTTTATATTAAAGAACGTTCTTTGGTAACGACCGCCCTGTTTTAGTTGGTGATTTCGGTAATCGAAACGACCGATGTTTGCTGTTTGTCGCACCAACTGCGGTTTTAGTCTGGCGCATTTTTAATCTGCTTGGGTTCATGAAGGTTCCGCACAATATTCCATTTAATCTCATTCTCATCGCAGTTTTATCGTCTGCTATTTCGGCCATTCTTTTTCCAGCGATCGCTTACGGCCAAAACGTAACACCCACAGGACGGGAGCTGGTCAAAGGGACCGTCGTCGCTACCCAGCCTGGAAAAATCACGATTCGTAAACCTGACGGCAAGACGTTTACTTACAAGATCCAGGACAAAGACGAAAATGCGATTACGATTGAAGGGCTTCCAATCCGAGTCCCAGCCAAAATTTCAATTTCGGGGACTATCCCGGTCCAGCTTGCTGAAAAGGGGATGATTGTTCAGTTCAAAGGTCAAACCAACGTCTACGGTAAATCGAAAACCAAGCTCAAGTCAGTAGATGTTTTGCCTGCATCGGATCAAAGCCCCAAGCTCAGCGTGGAGTTTCTTGAACGAAAAGATAACAACCACGACGAATGCCAAGTCGAAGTCGTAGGACGCGTGTTGACGATGGCTCGCAACCGTTTGACGGTTCAAGTGGAAAAGGCAAAGTGGGCGAGGAAGGGACAGATTGTCTTTCTGGTCGAAGATGACTGCGTCCTCAACGTAACTGACGATAATTTAAACCGCGTCAGAGCCAACGACCAAGTCAAACAGGCTAAGGCATTCGTTTTTGCCAGTGGCGAAAAAGTGATCAGCGAAATCGATATCGAATTGGCTGCTAACCGGGAAGAGTTAACTACGACGTTTCATCAAAAACTGGAACAGAAGTTCAGCCACTTGCCCGATGATCCGGTCGATCCACGAGAAATGAGGTCTCAACACTTTATTCTGTATTCCGACCTGTCCGAACGGAATGCGAACATCCTGTTGGCGAAGTTGGAAACGATGTACAAGTTGGTGGGAGGGTATTACGGAGCCAGGCCAAAAATTCCAATTGAATGTTATGTTGTTCGCGATCTCAGTTTATGGAATTCGAGCCAATTGGATCCGACCGGGGTCGCAAAAATATCCGAACGGGCGGGAGTCACCATCTATGGTGCCCGGAGTGGAATTACAAAAGCAGTGGTTTATAGCTGCGATAATCACTCGGTCGTTCAACACGAAGCGGTTCATGCTTTTTGTGCTCAGACATTCGGATCCACTGGACCGGTCTGGTATTCCGAAGGGATGGCAGAAATGGGCATGTATTGGAAACCTGGTAATGAAGCGGTCGAAATTGATCCGGTCGTGATCGATTTTCTGACCAATTCGAAGCCAAAGAAAATGGCTGACATCGTGAAGACTGGGCAGATCACAGGCGATTCGTGGCAAGCGTATGCTTGGCGTTGGGCGCTGTGTCATTTGTTGGCGAGCAACCCTAATTATGCTCGTCGATTTAAAAAACTGGGCCTGAATTTGATGATGAAAAAAGAGGACTCGTTCGAAAAAGCGTTTGGTCGTTTCGCCGACCAAATTTCATTCGAATACGACCAGTTTGTCAAAAATTTCGGCAACGGTTATCGAGTGGATCTTTGCAGTTGGCAATGGAATGTCAAAGCGGCCAATCTGCCAAGTACAAAACGGTTGGAAATGCAGGTCAAGGCAAAAATGGGCTGGCAGGCAACCAAACTGGAAATTCGGGATGGAGTTGATTATGAGTTTGTCACCAGGGGAAATTGGAAGCTAAATTCATCCAGCACTGAATTGTCGGCCGACGGGGATACTGAAGGGAAGGGTAAACTAATCGGGGCAGTCTTTCGAAATTTTCAATTGGAAAAACCATTCGAAATGGGGCAACGAGGCATGTTGGAAAAGCTACCCGAAGGCCAACTCTATGTCCGCTGTCGGGATTCTTGGACCAGTCTCAGCGACAACGACGGCGAATTGACGCTGTATATTCGTCGTAAGCCCAAATGACGTGCGTCTAAGTTTCAATTTGCGATTTGAAGGTCGATCTATTTGTCTTTCGAATCTGATTCAGGGTCAGTTTGGGATTTCTTATCTGCTGGGCTACGCATGGCCTCAAGTTGAGTTGCGGCTTTCAGCTTCTGTTGAAACAGTTCGAGTCGAATCTGGGCATCATTAACATTCGATCTTGCCCTTTCGAGATCGTCTTTGGAAATCAGTTCGCGTTGTGAGAGAGTTTCGCTGACTCTCAAATCTCGTTCCGCCTGTTGAAGTTCGAATTTCGCGTTGGCAATTTCAAGCTCGCTCGTTTTCCGGCGTAAATTAGAACTGTCGACCGCCATCTCCAATTCTCGCTTGGCCCTATCGACAGCAAGCTGGTCAAATCGGATTTGACTGGCATTAATGAAACCTTGTGAGTACAACCTGCGACTACCACGCAAACGTCGCTCGGCATCGGCCAGTCGGCGTTTGGCATCTGTCTGACCGAGCTGTGCGTTGGCGAAAACAACTCGTTCAACATTTGCCAGTCGCGACTCTAACAGGCTGATTCGGCTTTCCAATTCCTTTTTAGTTGCGCCTGAAGGTTCCTGCGGCAAACTGAGCCAACAGCAAAAGCCTACCAAGACAATGCCTAAAATTGAAGTTGGTTCCAAGCGAGCGTTCATTTTTATATCCTTTCGGGACGGTCGGGGTAGAACAGATTGGTAACCATCATGTTTTACTGATGGCGTCCATGCCAAGAATCAAAAGATTTGGCACAGCGTTTTAAGTCTTGACAGTAGCAAAGGTATACGTAGTTTTGCATAAATTAGCCGACGTTGGGGGCAGCAGTGGTGCGATTTGTATTTTGAAGGACGTAAGCGTAATCGCTGACACAGAAGCGTAGCTGGTTGGGTAAAGCAATTTGGCAACTGCAATTCGGTAAGGTTGGGGATTTTTGCAAATTTTACGACGACGGGTTTGATAAGGTCTGGAATTCGGGCGATCCACTCTACGGTGGATTTGAGTCGCAATGGAATAGAGCAATGGGATTGCCACGGTTCGGGGAAACGGGGAAACTACAGGACTTTGCGGACAACGATCTTGAAGGGAATTTTCTGTGGGCGACAACGAAGAAGTTCAAAAGCGACTCCAAACTATCATGGACCATCCGAGCTACCGGCTTGCTTATTTGGACGAAGACTTCATTCGCCGCGAAGATTTGCGTCCGCTCAGGTTAGAGTTAGAACTTTTGAAGCCTGAGATGATTCTTGAAGAATTGGGTATTCAATCGACAGTGGTCGTATTTGGTGGGACGCAGGTTCTACCGCAAGACGAAGTGGATCCAATTATGGCCGAGGCTAAAAAACTTGCGGAAGAATCCCCTGATTCGCACGAAGCGAAACGGGCGATGATTCGTGCCGAAAGATATCAGTCGAAGGTTCGGTACTATGAAGAATGCCGTCAGTTTGCGGGACTGGTCACGGAATATAACAAACAGTTTCGTGATGGCGAGTACATCATTAAAACGGGCGGCGGGCCGGGAATCATGGAAGCTGCCAACCGGGGGGCATTTGAAGCTGGCGGCAAGTCGATGGCGTTGAATATCACTCTCCCGTTTGAGCAGACACCCAATTCGTACATCACTCCCGGAATGGGTTTTCAATTCAATTACTTTGCCATTCGGAAAATGCACTTTCTGCTTCGGGCCAAAGCGCTGGTTTGTTTTCCGGGCGGATTTGGGACTCTGGATGAACTATTTACCACGTTAACGTTACGACAGACTGGACGAATGCAGGAAATTCCAATCATTCTGTACGGGCGCGAGTACTGGGATGGCATCATTGATTTTCAGTTTTTGGCTGATGAAGGAGTGATCAGTGATAGTCATCTTGAAATTTTTCAATACACCGAATCCCCTGAAGAGACTTGGCAAGTCATCAAAGATTTTCATGGGGTGAAAGAGTAAATCAGGATTTTTGCTGATTGGTTTTGCCTGCAAAGATCGACGATTGTTAGCGTTTGCGGGAATGATCCGGTGATGGTGATTGATTAAGATTGACGTTTCAAGTTTGGGTTTGAGGAGTCTGTGATGAAGCGACGAGAATTTCTGAAAACAACGGCTGCTACGGCGGCTGTTACGGCGGTTAGCTCTGGTTTGGCTTGGGGGCAATTTCAACACCAACAACAAGAAGAAGATGCGGAATGCTGCGATCGGACTTACGCGACTCCTGCCGACGCGATGAAGGCTCCTCCTGAATCAGTTTGTTATGTGCCGGCGATTTATGCTGGCACCAAAGTCAACAAACCGGACTACCTCGCCACGATTGATCTCGATCCGAACTCAAAGACTTACAGCCAAGTCATCAGTCGGCTACCGATGCCCAACGTTGGCGATGAGTTGCATCATTTTGGTTGGAATTCCTGCAGCAGTTGTCACGCAGAGGGTCGAGGCCGACGTTACATTGTGCTGCCTGGAATCAGTTCGGGACGGATTCATATCGTTGATACCGAAGATGAAAGAAACCCCAAACTGAAACAGGTGATCGAGGCAAAAGAGATCGCTGAGAAAACCAATTTGTCAGCTCCGCATACGGTCCACTGTTTGGCCGATGGCAATATTATGATTTCGATGCTTGGAGATGCCCAAGGGGAGGGGCCGGGAGGATTTTTGTTGTTGGACGAAGACTTCAAAATCCAGGGACGTTGGGAAAAGGACGCGACCGGCATGAAATTTAACTATGACTATTGGTACCAACCACGGCACAACGTGATGGTTTCCAGTGAGTGGGGCGCACCCAATACGGTTTCCCAAGGTTTTGACCTGAAAGATGTTGCCGCTGGTAAGTACGGCAGCCAGCTTCATTTTTGGGATTGGAAAGAACGTACCATTCGCCAGACAATCGACTTGGGTGAAACGGGCATGATTCCGCTGGAGGTCCGTTTTCATCACCATCCTGATAGCGTTCACGGATTTGTTGGGGCCGCACTCAGCAGCACGATGTGGCATTGGTACAAGCAGGACAGTCAATGGGTGGCCGATAAAATTATTGCAGTGGAATCGGTCGAGGCCGAAGGATGGCCATTCCCAATTCCTGGCTTGATAACTGATTTGGTCCTTTCGATGGATGATCGTTTCCTTTACTTTTCTAACTGGCTGCATGGTGACCTTCGACAGTACGACGTCAGTGATCCCGCAAATCCTAAACTGACAGGGCAACTTTGGCTGGGTGGCTTGATCGGAAAATCAGCTGCTTTAAAAGGTAAAAAACTTGAAGGCGGGCCTCAGATGTTGCAGTTGAGCCTGGACGGAAAACGGCTGTACGTTACCAATTCGTTGTATAGTCCATGGGATAATCAGTTTTACCCTGCGATGGCGGACAACGGGTCCTATCTGTTACAAATCGATTGCGATACCAACCAAGGTGGAATGAAGTTGAATGAGAATTTCATGATCGATTTTGGGGCCGAACCGGAAGGTGCGGCAAGGTCTCACGAAATCCGATTCCCCGGTGGCGATTGCACGTCGGACATTTGGGTTTGAAATCGACTTTAATCTGAGGCTCGGGTAGAAGGTCGTAGAGCCAATTAGAGCCAACCATTAGTTGGGTACTCACTCCTTCCTGCCCGGCTCATCACTAACTCGGTCAAGAGTCGCCAAATTATCTTGGTTGAATCCAGGTCTTCAATTAAAAAACGTTTTCGGATTAGAACGTGTTGTTGGGTTAGGTGGTCGGTCTTGGTGCCACGAGCATCAGACGCAAGCCGGACGCGAAAGGTACAACCCACCTACTGGCCAAAAATTCAATATTTCCTTGGAGTGTGTCATTTGCGACAAGGAAATTCTTCGATTTTGC
>JBCCSJ010000326.1:0-6184 GCA_039200505.1 Planctomycetota bacterium
CTCGAAGTCGATTTTGACAACGTATTGTTATCCGCTGACTTAACCTCGATACCCGAACCTGACACGATGGTGATGCTGTCGGTACTCGTCTGCTTTATCGGCGGTCAACGAACGCGAATAAAAAACCAATTCAGTCCAATGAAAGCACGCGATCGAAGCCAGTCAATGAAAATTGAAGGCTAGGTTTAACCGCTGAAAGGAAACCAGCATTGGCCGTTTTTTTTGGCATTAGCGACGGTTACGAAATGACTTAGCCGTTTTGGCGTTAGCCTAGCCACGGTTACGAAATGACATCAGACGAAATCCAGCGGGGCAGAAGGTGAACTGCCGGTCAAACCTATCAATCAACTCAACAAAAGCTTGGCGTGATGGGACAATGATCGTTCAAAAACCCGCTGGTTTCAAACAAATCAAATAACTCAATTATTTTTTCAATTTGAGTCGACTTCGAACAGTCGGTTCTCGTCTTCCACTCCTAGAACGTACAACCGCCGATTGTGAGTATACATTGACGTACACTTTATAGAGCTCTTCTTTGGTAACCTTTTGGTCGTTGTCGGTATCTGCTGTCCTGAAAAATCCCGACGTCAGATCTTTTTCTTCTTGGGTTAGGCAGTCGTCGCCGTTTTTGTCGAATTGTTGAAGAAATTTTTTAGTGGCCAGGAGTGCACGTTCGTTCGAAAAAGCGATTTCGTCATTACTCTTTTTCTGATAGGTCCTTTCGAAAAAAATTAATCCAGCGATCACGTATTCCTGCCGAGGCTGGGGCAGACTTTGTTCTTTCAATGCTTCGATTCCAACTTCAGCTGCTGTAACCGCGGGAGGCCCGATTTCCGCCAATGTGATAAGGACATTGAGATAATCGGGGCGAAGATTAGCTTCTTCAGATTTTTCGGCACTCTGTTTCAACGCGCGAAAACGGGCGACCAATGCATCGACAGCGGGAGCACTATCGGTTCGCCATTGTTCGAGAAGGCGGATGATTTTGTCATGGTCGCCGAGCGGATCAGCCATGATTCGCTCGGCAAACATGGTGACGTATTTCCTTTTATTTCGCGTCAGAAATTGGGTGGCTATCGAATTGACCGTGGCATCTTTGGATTCAAAGGCTGCCCAAATCAGCAACGACTCTTTTTCATCATCGGCAAGAATGGCATTCGAAAGTAACTGGGCTCCGATTCCCTGAATGCGAGGTACAGGATCGTGGAGCGCAGTTTTGATCACTTCCAATCGATTGCCTTCTTTTAAATCGTTAAAAATGTCCGGTTTCTTCGCCATCGCATCGAATGCGGAGATCCGAATCTCACTTGAATCCGAGAAAAGGGAATTATAAAAAAGATTGTCTAATAATTCTTTTTGGCGTGCCGAATCGGATGCGTCGTCGGACTGACCAACCGCCACGTGACCGAATGCCAAAAACAGCAGCATGCAACCAAGAATTTTTTGAATCATCATCTCTGCCATACCTTCGTTTATTGATCACCTATGCAACACTCGAGATGCGGACGAGTTTCGCGCAATCCATGCCAAGTCATCAATTTTGTTACTGTGCCCGGTCGTTTCTTTTGTATGACGTATTGGAAATGTAATTGAATCAAAAACGGCCCCACAATTGACACTAAAGACAGGCCGAGCAATGAAGATCAAAATTGCACACACGATGGTCTTGATGGTGTGGGTGAGCGTCGTCTTGGGTATGGCGTTAGCAGACTATCTTGAAGTTCGCTATCGCGTCGGGTTCCCATTGATCGCGACCGGTTTTCTTTTCACGATAGGAAGATCATGGATGCCTCGCCCCCCTTTGCGATCCCATGTTCCTAACGATGCTTTTATTGAAAAGCTTAGCGATCTTTTGTTGTTTGGTGTGCCTGCTGGTTTTTGTTTTCTGGTAGGACTTTCGGCAGTATTTGGGCTCATGCCTGGATTTGCGTTGACTCTGTTCTTCTCTTTGGTCTTTTTGGCGGTTGTGTTGTCCCGCCCAAATCCACCGGCCCGATGATTACACCTCGGTAAGCACCTTGCTTCTTTCCCCACCTACGATGGTTTGCTAGGGCTCATTGCAAAAAAACTGGTCGTGAAAGGGACCAAATGGGCCCGATTAGGGCACGATCTAGCAACTTAGTAGAAAGAACGAAACACCCAGTTGCATGCCGTGGCGGATTTGGCAAACTAGGGAATCTAGGCATGGTCGTATTGACCCTGTTTAGCTTTTTGCAACCGATACTCGTTTTTTGGAGATCAACATGATTCGACACCTCGCACTCGCAGCTTTAATGTTGGTAGGAGTTTTTGTCACCGATTCGTCAGCTCAACTCTTCCGCTTCCGATGTCGGCCTAAATGCCCACCCGTTTGTCAGCCTGTCTGTCCCCAAGTTTGCCAGCCTCAAGTCTGTCAGCCAACCTATCAAGTCGCTCCCGCTTGTCCGACAATTGCACCTCAAGCCGTGCAGCCGATGTACGGAGTTGTGCCTGCACCGGTCCCTTACCGGCCTTATAATGTTATTCCAACGAGAGACATCTATTCTTGTTATGCCCATTGCGAGCAGAACTGTCTGTTTGTCAATCGCTGCAAGCGGTTTTGCGATTGTGAATTTTTCAATGTCGCCTGTCCGCTTGGTCCCAATTTCTGTCCCTTTGTTTTGGATCCTGACCAAGACAGCATGATTTACCCTGTAACCGGTTGTCCGAATCCGACCGCTTCTAATTCATGCTGTCCGACCACCTCGAGTCGCTGCATTCCATCGGTCCCAGGTTGCCGTCAGCGATGCGGTTGTCGATAGGCAATACGCGACAAAGCTCTTTAAGGCTTTTCCTCTTGACTGGGTTCATTCGTGTTGCGATGGACCTTCAAGAGGACTGGCCGAAGCGTATATTTTCCGAAGACACCCATCAAAGGGCGATCATTTTGAATTCCAGAACAAAGTTCCTGGTCGCTACCTTCGTCTGTCCCGCCTCTCGCGATTCCTCGTCCATTCCTTTCACCCGAAAAAAGTGAAATCGACCGGTGGTTTGTCCATTCCATCAGATTTCCCCCCAAATCGAAAATCCCAAATCCATTGGGGGGGACCTGATTGGAAAACAGTCCCTTTTGGCCCGCAAACAGATTCCGCTTTTTAATGTCGGAACCAAAAAAATAAGAGGTTTCGGATTCGACACGGTTGGCTAATTCAAACTGATCGGTGTTTGGCAAGGCAAAAATCAGCTGTTCGTCTTTTTCTAACTCCAAAACTTTTTCTAGTTCTTCAAGCTCCGCCCGTGCAAATCGGGTCAGCCATTGACAGAACTTTGTGGCCTGAAACTGATCCACGAAAGGTACGATTTTTTGATCGAAGCTATTTTCAATAGGTGGATCGAAGCTACGAGATGTTACTTTCGAATCGACTCTTGGTGACAGCTTGGATTCCCTAAACAGTGAATTACTCGTTTCAAATGCTGAAATATAAAATGACTGAGTCACTTCACCAGTAAGATATTTCTTTAGCGAGATTTCATATTCCCTTTGTAGTCCCGAGCCTATTTTGAATGACCCGGACGGAATTCGAGCAAGTAAAATTTTGTGGAAGACGCCTGGACTTTGCTCGCTTTCAAGATTCAGTTCAACCCACTGATTCTTTTTAGAAAAGGAATCAATGCGTGGGATCTCAAACTGCAGTTTTGTCATTAAATGAAGTGCACTGCTATGAACGAAGGCTGCAGGATGATTGCAATAGATATCGGTCAGATTTCTTTTCAAATCATCGAGCTCTTCTGTTTCAAAGGCTTCAAATTCATTCAACGATAGACCTTTGATGAAAGTTGCCAGGCAATTTGCCAATCCTTTGTTTTCTCCATCATCGAATTGGACGAATAAGGTTTTAGACGCAAACTTCCAATTTTTGAGCTCCTCGACTAGCCGGTATCTTGGACCTGGATCGGGCCCGAATTGACAAATTTGTCTAAACCTTACTTTGTCCCCCAGGATTGCGGCCAAAATCGTAGCTCGATGTTCAATTAGCTCGTTGTCGAATGTCATTTTTCTAATGGCATCAACGTACTGAAGATCTCTTTTTTTGGCCCAATACAACAACAGCTTCAAGTCATCGATTTTCACTTCGTCTAGTTCGTTAAAGACTTTGACGATCATTTGGTTTTCATCTTTTGAAATACTGTCAAGTGCCAATGCGGATCTGAATCGGTGTCGAGCGTTTTTGCTTTCAAGTTTCGATTCAAATTCGTTTGTCAGATCTGGCAAGAATGTTTCAATCTGAAAACCGTTCTCTCGAAGCGTTTCAGTGGATCCATCGAGATATTGATTCAAGACGATGGTTCTTTGCTTGTTCGCATATTGGCCCCAAAACCAAGTCGCAACTATCGAAAAAATCAGCAACCCCAAAGTAAGAAAGGTAATCCTTGCAAGTGCACGGCGACTGGATCGAGTCCAAAACTCTGGATACTCGTTTTTGATCCCTGAGCTGGCGAATGGAAGCAGCCCAAAATAGTCTCGCGCAGAAACCAAAAAACGGTCGTCTTTGGTTGCTTTCCATTGAACTGCCAAGTTAGCGATCTTGGAATCGGCTCGCCCCTGAGCCGTTTGATTTTCTTTTGCATTCCCCCAATTTCGGATCGGTTTAACGAGGAAATCATGGGTCAAACCATATTTTAATTCAGCCTGTTGATCGGAATCAGTGGTATCGTCCAGGGAACTGGTTTCGACCTTGGAAATGAGGCCAGATTCATTCTCCAAGAATTGCAAAAGCGTTTCAAAAAGCCGATTGGATCCTTCTAATCCCGACCTTGTCTGCAATTCATTTGGGCTAACCGTTAATCCTTTTAAGTCAGAACCGACCACGGGCAAAAGTGGTTTCAGGATTTGCCAAACCTGCAATTCATGTCGTTTAATAAAGGTCGGAGTCTCCGGATTGTTAAAGACATCGGCCAAATACTCGCGGCCAATTCCATCCCAACCTCCCAACGATTTGAATTCGGTGTAATTCCAATCACGATTTTTTAGTGTTTCTGCCAATACGACCAAATGGATGCAAGTTACTTTTCCTCGTTCAGAAATTGAATCGACGGCGGCTTTGATAAAACCTTTCTGCGATCGTGTCAATCCACTTTCTGCTGCAGGAAGACTGCGATTCGCCCTTCCCATTGCGATTAAAACATGTTGGGCATGGCGTTTATCAAACAGCGGCAAGGCCATCGAATTGGTAGCACTCAGTCGCTGATCCAGGCAACGCAGCAACTCGGATACACTCATCCAAAACTCATCTCGAATCAATACGATTGCCTGAACATGGTTGGAGTCACATTGTCGCAGTGATTCCGTTAAAGGATCTTCTATCAGGTTGGGTGAAGTTGAAAGCCACTGTTCGAACTGGTCAAGAATCAGCAGAAGTTTATCTCCACCTCTTAAATAAGACCCGCGGCGGATTTCACGAAATGTTTGAGCAAGGGGTTGATCGGCAGGAATGCTGTTGATTTCCTGGCGAATCTTCGTGGCGACCTTTTGGTCCAAATCCTTAGTTGTGCAATCGATGTAAACCGGCACAATATTTTCTGGAAGTCGCGGAATTAATCCTGCCCGGACAAACGAGCTTTTTCCACAACCTGATGGACCATAAATCACACCTACAGGGATTTGGTCCAGATCTTCTTCGCCACCAAGCCTTGCCAGCCAAAACCGAAGTGAATCGGGCAAGCCCAATCGGTCTTTGGCACCCGGTAGAAGGGCCGGAAAGAATTCCGAATCGTTTTGGTCGAATGCTCGAAGTCCCTTCGGAACAAATTCTTCGATGATTCCAATTTTTTGGGAACGCCAATCGGAGGTGTGGCTTCGGCTGCCGGAATTTGCCCCTCTGCGAGACACCGATCCCGTGGAGTCGTTGCTTCGAACCGTTTCAGCTTCCGGTTCGACATCAGTATTCCCAAGCCTGCTTTTGGGTGTCTGACTGGCTAACGCAGCATCTTCGAGTTCCTTTTGATACCCGTTGAGATCATCCAGCAAATCCGCCATCGATTGATATCGGTCTTCGAGTATACGCTGCATACACTTTAAACAGATCCGTTCAAGCTGCCTGGGCGTCAATTCATTGATCTGCCGCGGCGGACGAGGGTTTTTATAGCAAATAGAATGCGCTAATTTTTTGACATTGTCTCCCGAAAAAGGGTATTTACCGGTCAGCATGCGGTACATCGTGACCCC
>JBCCSJ010000327.1:0-6182 GCA_039200505.1 Planctomycetota bacterium
GGGGCAACCAAAGAGTCTGAAAATAAAGCGTGCAACGTCACGACCTGGAAATTGGATCAACCTCTTTTACCAAATCAGAATTGTGGTATTCAATTTGAGATTTCGAGTCTGAACAACAGCACTGTCGAAATTCATAGCCCCCACGATGACGTCCCAGAAGTCTCAGGCACACAGCTTGTTGAGAATGGAACCTCGATTCTGAATCTGCGAATTCTTCCAGCCATTGGTTATACAGATCGCGTTGAACTCAAGCCGGATTGGAAGCGAAAAAAGTATGGTGTGCCGGCGCGTTGGCAGCCGCCTGTTGAAGTCAATGGGTTGGAAAAAGCCCATGGGACTCTTCATCTGCAATGGGTCGAATCTTTGGTGGCGACGATTCGCACTGCGGCTGATCAGGTCGCCATTCATGCAGGAATTCTGGAATCCAGTTGGACGGAAACAGACGGCCGTCGTGGATTTAAATACCGCGTTGAGGGACCTTCGAGAGGTTGGAGTAATTTGGTTTCCGGACGGTATTCCAAGCACTTGATTGAAACCGATGACCTACCCGATATCGAAATCTATTATCATGCTCCGCATCGTGAGAATGCAATTCGGTTTGGCAATGAGCTTCAGGAGGCAATGCGATATTTTTCCAAACGATACGGTTCACCTCCGTTTCAGGTATTTCGCCTAGCCGAAAACGCTCTTCATTATGACGGATTTGGTTGTAGAAACGGTTTTGCAGTCTGTTCAGAAATTCTCGGATGGAAATCCGACATGCGAGTCAGCCGAGGAAAGGATATCGAAAGATTGGCGGCATTGATGATGGCTTTTTCGTGGTGGGGCGATCAGGTGATTCCGGCCAATATCGAAGGTGCGAAAGTGATTCACTCGGGACTCCCGTTTTGGACAGCGTCGCTTTACCTCGAATCCAAAAGAAGTGGAGCCGAAGGGAGGGCGATCCGCCTTCAAGAACTGATGGATTTATACCGGGAACGAGGAATGCTCGAAGATGAAGAAGGGGCATTCGTAACTGAATTTAAGAACTCAAAAATGATCCAAAAAAAAGGAACGATCTTAATATTACATTTAGCTGATCTTATCGGATTGGAATCATTGGAAAAAGTATTCGCCGAGTTTCTAAAATCCAATCGTTATCAAAATTCACCCTATCCAACAGCTGTCCAGTTGATTGCCAAACTCAAGGAAGGACAAAATGCTGCAACGGTTGCTCAAATCGACGACGTGTTTTCGAATGTCACGACGTGGGACCTTGCGATTAAAAATGCCAGCATGGAACCAATCGTAAAGAAAGGTAATCGTCAACGGTCATGGATGGTCAAAATGGATGTCGAGGCCGCCAAGTTTTACACCGAAGGGTTGGGCAATCTTATTGAAACCGATGTCAACACCGAGGTTACATTGGCAGCATTCAATAGCAATCAGATTTCTGCTGAGTCCCAAGTTTTTGAAAAGCGAGTGTTTCTCAATTCCGGTTTGAACCACTTTGAATTCCAACTGGACCAAAAACCGGTTCAGGTCACAATCGACCCCTATTTGAAGTTGATTGACGCCAATCCTTACGACAACGCTCGTATACTCAACCAGTAGCTGCGACATATTTTCGCAATCGTTGAGATTTCTAAAAATAGCTTCAAATACTACGATCAAACGAATCGAAAGTTAGGAATCCGCTCAGCAAGGGCACCACTGGGATGTCGAAAAAGAAGCAATCTGAGAAGTCTCAGAGAAAAAGATTTCGTTTTGGACTGAAAACTCTATTTGTGATGCTCACTCTTACAAGTTTGGCGATGGTTTTCCTGTTGAATTGGCGAACGGTGCTGATTCAGACTCGAGCCGATAAAGTGCTCGTGCCCATGGGTATCGCTATCTACTCGTGCCCGCTTGGCTTTAATGATGCGATCTTGGAGGATGGAAGTGTAAAAATGTCTTCCGACCGGCATAAAGTCGGACTAATTCTGAATCAAAAAACATGCCTGCAATGCCACACTGGAGGTGGCGGAACCGGCGGGGCCATTACAGCATGGATCGGGTTTTCCAGTTACGATTTTCAGTAGCTTTACCATTACCAGCTGGTTCATTTGTCGATTCCTAAGCTTGGTTTTCGAGTTAGGAAGCGTAAAATGGGAATGACCCCAATTCGCGTTTCAATGTCGTTGCAAGTCCGCAAAAACGATAGCAAGCAGTAGAGCATCTTGACACAAGATCCACATGACGAGCCTTTTCATGCAGATCTGGGAGACCCCGATTGTGTTCAGAAGATCTACGATTTTGTGAGGATTCAGATTAATGGGTTGGTCGACTACAACGATGAAGACGACGTGATCCAGGAGGTCTTCTATCGGTTGACCCGGTGGCCAATGCGAGCAGTGTACGAATCCAAGCCTCACTACTATTCACTGCTTAAAATTTCAGCCCGCCAAGTTGTCGCTGCTTACTGGAAACGGTGGCATAGCCAGCGAAACGACGTTCGACGAAGACGCTTTATCAGTGAATTAGAATCGGACCATGGTTCTCAAGTTGAATTCGTGGATGATCGTACAACCAGTGGTGAACAACAGCAACTTAAAGAATTGGTCCAAAAGGTTCTGGAAACCGTTCAGTCGTTGTCTCATCGAGATCAAGTATTTTTTAAGTGGCGATTTATTCTTCAAAGGACTCCGGATGAAATTTCCGAGGCGTTGAAGATAAGCGTCCGTACTTGCTACCGAATCGAGGCGAGGCTTCGCGAAAAGCTGCAAAGGTTAATGCAAATCGGACGAGATTTGAGTTAGTGCTGTTTTTCTTCAGCAGCAAGCGTTAGGTTGGCAAATTGTTTGGACGTGCCGGTGAGCTAGCGGCCAGCGGAAAAAAATTGTCACTCACTTGAGAAATCAACCTCGCACCAAGGCAAATTACCAACAAGCATTCTTTCAAAGGTCCAATCCGATCTTGGACTCAAGTCACTGGGGTGGCGAGTACGCAATAAACCGAATCATTCCTGGTCGGTTCGCAGCACAGAAATAAAGGCTTTTTGCGGAATGTTGACGCTTCCGAATTGCTTCATCTTTGCCTTCCCTTTTTTCTGTTTTTCGAGCAACTTCTTTTTTCTGGAAATGTCGCCACCATAGCACTTGGCAGTTACGTCCTTTCGAAGAGCATTGATCGTAGAACGTGCGATGACTTCGCCACCAATGGCACCCTGGATTGGGATTTTGAATTGATGTCGAGGAATTTCTTTGGCCAGTCGTTCACAATAATGCAACGCGCGGTGACGAGCTTTTTCGCGGTGAACCAAATAAGAAAGCGTATCAACCGGTTCCTTGTTGACAAGAATGTCGACCTTCACAATGTCGGTTTTGCGGTACTCGATCGGCTCATAATCAAAAGACCCATATCCACGAGTGATCATTTTTAGTTTGCCGTAGAAATCGAAGAGTACTTCGCCCAATGGCATCTCGCTTACGACTTCGACGCGACCGACCGACAGATAATTCATCGTTTGGCTTTCGGATCGATGGTCGCGGCAAAGTTCCATTACGGGGCCTACGTATTCGTCTGGTGTGATAATCGACGCACGAATGTAGGGTTCCTGGCAAGATTCAATGTTGGTGGGGTCCGGCCAATAAGTCGGATTGTCGATACCAATTTCGGTTCCGTCGCGCAGGGTCAGTTTGTACAAAACAGAAGGAGCCGAGATGACGAGCCCGATGTCAAACTCTCGTTCCAATCTTTCTTGAACCACATCTAGGTGTAACAGTCCCAGAAAACCGCATCGAAAACCAAACCCCAGTGCTGCCGAACTGTCTTTCTCATAAGTCAACGCAGCATCGTTGATCGACAATTTATCCAGGGCTTTCGTCAGGTCCTTGTACTGGTCGGTGCTCATGGGATAGATCGATGAAAACACGACTTGCCGAGCAGGCTGGTAACCGGGAATAGGATCGGTGGTGGGCCGTTCTACCGACGTGATAGTGTCTCCGATTTCTATATCCTGAACACTTTTGACGCCCGCCACGATGTAGCCAACTTCGCCCGCGGAGAGTTGGTTTTTGGGCACCAGTTTCATTTGGTTAAAGCCCAGTTCATCAACGGTAAAATTCCGGTCGGTGTGCATGAAGTGAATTTCTTCGCGTGGTTTTAGCGTGCCATCGATGATGCGAACCTGGAGGATCACTCCGCGATACTTGTCAAAATGGGCATCAAAGACAAGTGCTTTCAAGGGTGCCGTCGGATCACCTTGGGGGGCGGGTAGCTTTTGAACCAAACCCTCCAACACCTCTTGGACATTCTCGCCAGTCTTGGCTGAAACGGGAATCGCTTCAAAAGGATCTAAACCGAGTTCACCATCGATCGCTTCTCTGGCTCGATCAACGTCCGCAGAAGGAAGATCAATCTTGTTGATCACTGGTAGCAACTCAAGATCGTGTTCCAATGCCAGGAATAAGTTGGCGACGGTCTGAGCTTCCACGCCTTGCGACGCATCGACCACGATCAACGCCCCTTCACAAGCCATCAGTGATCGACGAACTTCGTGAGAAAAGTCAACGTGTCCTGGCGTGTCGATCAAATTCAAATGGTATTTTTGTCCATCTTTAGAAGTGTAGTCCAATGTCATTGTATTGGATTTGATCGTGATCCCTCGTTCTCGCTCGATATCCATCGAGTCGAGCATCTGATCATGGAGTTCACGCTGGGTTACCCCGTCACAGGTTTGAATTAAACGATCCGCCAGGGTCGATTTTCCGTGATCGATATGGGCGATGATGCAAAAATTTCGGATATTCTTCATGCCCCGATTTTATTCGATCCGATCGAATTTGGTTAGACTCAATCTCCATTTACCCGATCGACTTTGTCTGGCTGGTGAATGAATTTGGGCAGGTCTCAAATTGCATCGAATTCTAATCCAGCTCGAAAACAAAGAGGCGAATCCCGAGGTTGGAATTCGCCTTGATCGTGACGATCTTAACAGGCAGTTTGCTTGCAACCAGCCAGCGTTTGCTTTCCACAATATGCCATGTTTAGTTTGCCTTGCTTGGCATTGAACGGTGGTTGGTGTTTGTCTGGCTGGATTCTTGGATCCAATCCGATTCGTCCTCTTCGATCGTATGTATCGAAGCTTTAACAAAGATGAATAGATTGCGATGTTCGGTTTCATCGTTCGGCGGCCGAAAGGACATTTGACCAGCCAACACGACCTGGTTTTGAGGACAACGTAATGTAGTATCCAGTCTTAAGAAATCAAAGTCAGAAGTATCCAAAACAACTTCTGATTTTGAATGGTCGTCTGATTCCGCAAAAATCGAGGGACCTTCTTTCTGTTCGTTTTCGTCTATGACCAGTCGGTTGATTTTAGCGTGAAAATCGACGATGACAAAATTTCCTCCGCGTGTCGCCAAAGGAGTGGCCTGGACCGTGGTGCCTTCATGGAATGACTGAAATATAGGTTCGAAACCTACGATTCGACGGGTTTTAGTTAATAAGTTGATTTCCAGATCTTCGTCGAATTCGTCGTCGGTTGCGAATGGATCGGAATCAGAATCAACATCGAACTGTTTCAGATCAGCGATATTTTCGATCGCAATTTTACTCGTCGTGCGATAAAAAGGTTGGGCTCCTACAACGAGTTTGCGAAGCCGCCCCGAAATGGCGTGCAGCGTTTGGTTGTTGTGCCCCGTCATGGTTGCCGCGTATTCAAGTTTCGATTTCTCTCTAGCATCAGCTAAAAAAGGATCCCATTTTTCACGGCTTACAACGCCGGCTCCGATCTTCGTGGCAGCCGAATCCAACAAGTCCGAAGCCTTACCAGGGCTAGTGCGAATCCAATAAGTTTGAATAGAAATGGTGCGACGTTTGCCCCAATGCTCACGAAATAGATTTAAAAGGTTGTAGATTTTTGAGTGCATTTCGGACGTTGCAGTGATTAACAAAGTGTTGCCTAACACTTGGATTTTTGCGTCATCTCTGGTTGTCCCCCACTCGTCAGGTTCGACCGAATTCTTAATGGTTCTAATCAGTTGATTCATCGAGACTTGGGCCGCACTTAGTGAAATCGATGCACCCTCCTCTGGCGAGGGCGTAATGACCGGATTCGGTGAACTTGGAAACGGCTGTGGAAATACAGCAAAGCCACCACCCTCGCCGCCGCTGCCTCCCAAGCCTCCGCCGCCAAAACCTCCGCCGCCCAGGCCGCCACC
>JBCCSJ010000328.1:0-6168 GCA_039200505.1 Planctomycetota bacterium
CAAACTTCAAGTTCTGGATGCCCGGGAATCAGGCAATTTGTGTAGGGATAGTTTTGGTATCCGTCTACCGCCACTATTCCGGCCCGTTCGGGATTGCGGGCAATATATTCGACTAAGCCTTGCAAGTCCGACTCTTGCCTGTCATTTTCCCGCAAAACACGGTCATAAGCTTGGTGTTGCAAACTTAGGCCGAGTTTTCCGAGCGGTATCCCTAATTGCTTACGAAAATACTTCGATGCTTTGAGTTGGTCTGATTGATCGTCGATACCGATCCAGACCATATGAATATGGTCCGGCATCAATATAAAAATTGGACATACCAGTGAGTATCTGAATGCAGCATGGGTAAGCAGTTCCCGAAATTTGTAATAAAAATTTGGTGAGAGCCAACCTGTTTGGCGGTCTTGAATTGTGTATGTCCAATGTACGAATGCTTTTCCGCTGTATGCCGGAGGTTCCAAACGTGGTAAGTGGTCTTTTGGGTTGATTGGAGGCATTTGATTCTGGTTCGCTCCAGGCTACTTTATTCTCCGGTTTGTTCCACGCTCTGGCGAGCGTAGCTACTTTACTTTCCGGTTTGTTCCACTACTTCATTCCTTTTCAAATTGTTCCTCGCGTGGACTTGCCCGTAAGCCGGCAGTTCAATCGCGATTTCCACGATTCGTTTTTCAAACTTCGGATCTACCGCGTGTAGCTACCGTCACCAGACGGTGGAATTTTTGTACTACATTTGCAAGAGCTTTCCGTTGATCCAATTTGCATCATCAAACTTCAAGTTCTGGATGCCCCGGAATCAGGCTGGAAGTTGTTCCACGCCGGAGATTATTCCACGCTCTGGCGAGCGTAGCTACGTTGTTCTTGGAAAAGAGCACGCCCGGCAGGATTCGAACCTGCGACCTACTGATTAGAAGTCAGTTGCTCTATCCAGCTGAGCTACGGGCGCGGATGATGAGTGAGATTGTTAATTTAACAACTCGACCCTTTTTTAGCGACACGGCTTGGCAGTTTTGGTTCGGGTTGGTCGTTCAAATCTGACTTCAATAACTCGTTATTGCTTACTTCTGCCGGGATTTTAAACTCAATTCGCTGCCTTCCTGGCAATCAATAGGTTAATGATTTGGCTTGCAGAGTAGGAAATTGATACAAAGCACTGACAGGCCGCTGGACTTTTAACCTTTTTCTGATTCCAGGTCAGTTTTAACCTGAACTGCGAACTTTCATATCCCGCTCGGCAAGCGGGACGTACTTTTGGGCGGTAGGTTCCTTTTGCCGGAAGGAACACGTTGCTGATATTGATACGGTCGGAAAATATTGCGGTGAAAGGCACGGAGTGTCGGTAATTCCATATCCCGCTCGGCAAGCGGGACGTACTTTTGGGCGGTAGGTTCCTTCTGCCGGAAGGAACACGTTGCTGATATTGATACGGTCGGAAAATATTGCGGTGAAAGGCACGGGGTGTCGGTACTTCCATATCCCGCTCGGCAAGCGGGACGTACATTTGGGCGGTAGGTTCCTTCTGCCGGAAGGAACACGTTGCTGACATTGATACGGTCGGAAAATATTGCGGTGAAAGGCACGGAGTGTAGGTACTTCCATATTCCGCTCGGCAAGCGGGACGTACTCAATTTCGAAGTCAAAGATTAATTAGCCTTGCGTTCGCCCTTTGGGGATCACTCAAGCGACAGGGCTTAATGCACAGTTACACCAACTGGTTCGGTGAAATTCTTGCTTTGATTTTCAATCGTTTCAGGCTGGGCAACTCCTTCCTGAATCCATACCCGGTAATTCAGATCGAGCGTTTCTTCGCCTTTCAGATCGTATTCAAAATAGCTTCCAAATCTTGCATAATCCCTTTCGCTGTATCGTGCTGGCTTTGGATTCATTGGAGAGTCTAAATAGGTAATCGAAAACTTACGAAGCTTTTCTGACGAATCACTGGGTTGGTCTGTCGAATCTGAATCCTTAACGGGCAGCTCAATCACCACGGTATTCCAAGGAAGGTTGATGTGATTGCGATTGATCTCGGATTCGTCTTTTTTATCACTCCAATTGCGAAACTTGCCCGGCTTGCCAGCCCCGTCAGGACGAATATAGTAAGTCGATTTTTTTGTTATCTCGGCGACATCCTGAGAAGCTCGAAATTGAAATCCGGCGTGTTGAGGATCGCCACGAAACTTGATCGGGCCTACATTGGATTCTAAAGTTGATTGAAATTCGATCAGCGTGGACCCGTTCAATTCGAAAGCTGTCATTTGCCGTAGTTCAGTTGCAAAAGTTTCGCCGTCCTGTCCCTTCCAGAGGATTGAATTGAGATGTTCGCCAAAGACGGGACCTACGGCGGTTTGAAGAGTCTTGTCGTGCGATTGTGATTCTCCTTTGCGGCAATGCCAGACATCGGCATTCATGGTTTTTCCATCTTTTTCATAGGATATTCGGTTGAACCCATAAAATAGCCCCCGGTGATGCGAGAAAAGTCCGCCATCTTTACGTTTGGAAAAAATTCCGTCGCCAGGTCCCTTGGTCATCAGCCGAGACCCGTCAGGCGTATAAACGTGATGAAAGATCTTCATCGTTCGGTATCTTGCTGCAGGCGAAGATTCATCGAGAGGTGCTTTCATGTATCTAAGAATGGGAACCTCATCTTTTGAAAGCGTCGAGTGTTTGGGTTGTTCGTCGGTCCAATGGTAGGAAGGGCCGACATCGGCACTCGATTCAACGCCGGTCAATTTCATGGTTTGACCTGCTGACAAGCTTGGAATCACAAAGGTCAATCGCTTTTTGTCAGGCGTCGCTTTGACCATCATTCCGTGATCGGAGAGTTGGCCCAGCAAAACCTGGCCCTGATCTGTTTTAAGGTTGACGGTTTTCTTATTGTAATTTTTGACCGGTATGTAAGCTTCAACGATACAGTTTTCTCGATCGTGCTTGCCCGCGTCGACTGTAATTTCGAACAATGATTCTGCGGCAAAATGGGTGAGAGTTGACCTGGTTTGGAATTTCGCAACAGCCGTTTTGGACAAATTTTGGGCGTGGGAAAAATCGGTAGCCATTAAAATGAGCAACAGCCCGAAACAGCAAATGGACCATCTTGAAAGCATTGGCATGGAAGTACCTTGAATGGAGAACAAGTTCGATTTAATTCATCCTACACCGAATAGACTAGGTTGGTAGACAGGGATTGGATGCCAACAAGTCAAGAGTGCCGATTTTCGCTGACTCTGGTTTCGCGACCACAGCGGTGTCTCGCAGGTTTTGTCGTCATTTTTTTGGGCAGTTGAGGGAAAGGTTTGCTGGTATTAAATGTGAGCGTCAGACGTAATTTGATCTAACTTAAATTAGGATGACTGACGGTTAGGGCTTTCGCCATTCTGGGACCGATCGCGGTTTCAATAAATTGGGACTGACTTGGTATCATGAGCTTCATCCATTCATTGACTCACAGACTTACGGGAGTATGAGATGCCTAAAAAACTCTTTCTAATCCTTGGCCCGATACTTTTGCTTGCAATGGCTTACGCGAACCAAGGAATAGGCCAAGAAAAAGAGACGATCAATTTGTGGCCCAAGGGACTGCCCAGCGATGCGGTAAAACTGGACGATAAACGCATCGAAAATCTCAAAGCGAAACAGGCAGTCCATCCGCGTGGGCACATTCTTTATGTTGAAACTCCAACGTTAACGGTTTACCAGCCAGAAAAGGAGACCGCGAACGGGTGCGGTGTGATTGTTTGCCCCGGTGGCGGTTACAACGTTTTGGCTTGGAAACACGAAGGTCTTGAACTGGCCGAGTGGTTGAACTCTTTTGGGGTGACCGCGTTTGTTTTAAAGTACCGGGTTCCAAGAAGAGTCCCCGATAAAATTCACTGGGAACCGATGCAGGACGTTCAGCGAGCGATTCGCTTAGTAAGACACCAAGCTTCAAAATACAATGTGGACTCCGATCGGATTGGCGTCCTGGGATTTTCCGCTGGAGGTCATTTATCTGTTATGTCGGGCGTTCAATACCAGACGAAGTGTTACGATCCCGTGGACGAAGCGGATCAGGTCAGCTGCCGACCAGATTTTATATGTCCCATTTACGTGGCCTATCTGGCTAATGGGTATGCCGACAACGTTGCGGAACTGGGAGACTTGGTGACGGTTACCGAAAAAACGCCCCCCACTTTTATGGCGGTCACTTGGGATGACAAATTTCGAGGAGCTCAGTCGGCCTTGTTGTTTTCCCGGCTCAAAGAATTTGGCGTTCCTGCTGAGTTGCATGCCTATTCCAAAGGCGGTCACGGATACGGAATTCGGGACAACGGAAATCCGGTATCAGAATGGCATCATCATTTGAAAGCCTGGCTGCAACATTCTGGTTTTTTGGCAACAAAAGATTGAGCTCGATAGCAACGGAAATCGTTGAAAAAAGCTGTTTTGAGATCCGCTCCGATGTCGCCAATCATTACAACCGTTAAATTCGTTTGTTTTGATTTTTCATCGTGATTCCCAGCTGTTTTGGATAGGCTTTCGTCATCGTAAAAAATACGACAACCTACGATTTGGCGTTGAAATCGAGTTTCAAATTGCCATGGTCCGATGAACCCTTCCCTTCAAAATAAAATTATTCAGGAAGATTCTGTCAGTCGTTTGATCTTGAAGTTTGGCGATGCTGCTTCGATTATTTTTGGCTTGTTGCTACTGCTGCGAATCGTTCCTGAGTTCAACAGTAAATCAACGATCGTGGTCAGCTTGGTGGCGATCGGGATCTTTAATCTTGTTGCTGAATTCGTTGGTCTCTACCGAAACTGGCGTGGAGCTTCCTTTGAACGAGAAGCCTGTTACAACCTATTCACTTGGATGTTAACTTTCGTCAGCCTTGGGTTGCTTGGTAACTTCAGTCTCTATTCGACGGAAATTTCGCAACAGAGTTTGACTTACTGGTTCTTGATCACGCCGGTTTTGTCACTGGCATTTCGCATTGTCATCCGCTGGGTTTATCTATGGATGCAAGTCACCGGAATCAACACGCGTAGTTACGCGGTTTTGGGTATCAATGATCTGGGAATTCATCTGGCCAATAATATTAATTCGATTCCGGAACTGGGTTTGAAATTCACTGGGTTTTTCGATGATCGACCGAAAGAGCGAACTTCTGCGCTGCCCGTTGATCTTGGCAAAAAACTAGGCAATCTGGATCAGTTGTTGGCGAAAGTTAAGCGTGGCGAGATTCAGGTCATCTACATCACCCTGCCGATGCGAGCCGAAGGAAGGATTCGATCCTTCATTTCCCAATTATCCGATTCGACAGCATCGGTTTACATCGTCCCTGATTTATTCGTGTTTCAGATGCTCAATTCGCGTTGGACTGATATTCGAGGCCTTCCCGTTGTCAGCGTATTTGAAAATCCACTCTTTGGAGTCGAAGGCGCAATTAAGCGGAGTATCGATCTGGCATTGGGAAGTTTTGCGTTGGTCTGTTTGTCAATCCCGATGATGGCAGTTGCTCTGGCCGTCAAGTTGACCTCTCGTGGACCAGTTTTCTTTCGACAGAAGCGTTACGGATTGGATGGTCGGGAGATTTTGGTATGGAAATTTCGGAGTATGAAGGTTCAAGAGAATGGCACCGAAGTCAAACAGGCGACTCGCAACGACAACCGACTGACGGCGATCGGTGGCTTTTTAAGGCGTTCGTCCATCGACGAGTTACCTCAATTGTTTAACGTCATTGTGGGGCAAATGTCATTGGTCGGGCCAAGGCCACACGCCAATGCACATAATGAATTTTATCGACGACAAATTGAAGGTTACATGCTGCGCCACAAAATCAAACCGGGTATCACTGGCTTGGCTCAGGTAAGCGGATTTCGCGGCGAAACTGAAACTTTGGACAAAATGGAAAAACGAATTTGGTATGACCATCAGTACATTCGCGAATGGTCCGTTTGGTTAGACCTGAAAATTATCGCCAAAACGATTTCGGTTGTCTTCTCACGTGAAAATGCTTATTAGTTAGCGCATTCAGAAAACAAGTCTTACGCAGAGCTGCAAAGACGCAAAGTTTTTCGGTAAGGATCGTTTGGCGTTCGCAGAAATTTTCGAAGTTGTATCAATCTTTCAGACCCGATTTTTTCTTGGCGGTTGAGCTTTGATCGGGTGGCCTCCGATTAAGTACGTCCCGCTTGCCGA
>JBCCSJ010000329.1:0-6155 GCA_039200505.1 Planctomycetota bacterium
CTCTTCTGAAAATTTTGAGTCAATCCATAACCACAATGCTTACGCTGAAATCGAGATCGATAAAAATTCCAATTGATGTCAACTTTTAGGCCAAAGCAGCAATATCCGATCTCGTCCTTCCCGATAATCCACTTGCAACATTCCATTTTTTAATTCCAACTTTTTCAACACTTGCCGAAATGGACGCGACAAAAATGATCGCCCAAACGGCTTTCCATTCGAAGCAGCATTCTCAACTTTGATGATCCGCTTCTAGCTAAAATTACAAAATCACCAATTCAATGATGCGGCAATTCCCCGCATCAAATTCGGGTGTTGACCGGCAAATTTCCAACCGCGATAATGGACGCTTACGCAGGGGTGTCCTATTTGGGCTGAGAGTTTCGAAAATGATTCGAAATAACCCTTCGAACCTGATACGGGTCATACCGACGAAGGGAGCGATGCGGCAATTCAAAAGATAGATAGTTCTGGACATAGCCGCTTTCGCCTTCTTAGTCCTTTCCCGCATTCCAAATTGAGAGGGAAGCGATGAATTCTCCAAACTTACCAGTTTTAAAAAACCTGAATCCTCCCGCGAATCAGAGCAGCGACTTTTCGGGCCAATTCACCGACAAAACTGATAACTCTGAAGAGATTCGAGCGATAGAAAACGACCCGACTCTCTTTCCAAATTCAACTCGCATCTATGTGGAAGGCGAAATCCACAAAGGGCTAAAAGTGCCGATGCGAGAGATTCGAGTTTCCGACACCGAACATCCCAACGGCGAAATTGAGAAGAATGATCCCGTACGAGTCTATGATTGTTCAGGCCCCTGGGGTGATCCCGATTTCGAAGGCGATGTGACTCAGGGACTGCCCGCGTTGAGGCGACAATGGATCCTGGATCGGGCAGATGTCGAAGAGTACACCGGCCGCGATGTGAAACCAGAAGACAATGGTTATCTCTCCGAGGCTCATTCGGAACGATACAACGAACTGAAAAAAATTAAAAACCGGCTCAAAGAGTATCCCGGACTAAAACGAAATCCGCTTCGTGCCAAAGGGAGCACGAGTGCCGAGGGAGATTGGCACCCTGTCACGCAAAAATGGTACGCCGATCAGGGAATCATTACTCCTGAAATGGAGTATGTTGCTATTCGCGAAAACTTAGGTCGAACGGAAGAATTCAAAACGATTGCCGACAAGTATCCAAATCTTCGGGACCTACCGCCTGAAGCTTCGGAACGAATCCGGCAACTCTGTTCGACGCCCGACGGCTACGAAATGCCGCGACCATCGGAAATTGATCCTAACGCACAGGTACCTCGAAACCGGATTGATCACCAGCATCCCGGGCAATCATGGGGAGCAATGACGCCCGCATTTATCACTGCTGAATACGTGCGGTCGGAAGTTGCTCGCGGTCGAGCCATCATTCCCGCGAACATCAACCATCCCGAAAATGAACCAATGATCATTGGTCGCAATTTTCTGGTGAAGATCAATGCGAACATTGGGAACTCAGCAGTAACTTCGACAATCGATGAAGAAGTCGAAAAAATGCGATGGGCTACCAAATGGGGTGCCGACACTGTGATGGATCTTTCCACTGGAAAAAACATTCATGCGACACGCGAGTGGATCATCCGCAATAGCCCCGTTCCCATCGGAACCGTCCCGATCTACCAAGCCCTCGAGAAAACGGGCGGAAGGATTGAAGATTTAACGTGGGAACTATTCCGCGACACGTTGATCGAGCAAGCAGAACAAGGCGTCGATTATTTTACGATTCACGCAGGAGTTCTGAAGGCATTCATTCCTCATACCGCCAAACGGATGACTGGTATCGTTTCGCGAGGCGGATCGATTTTGGCGAAGTGGTGCATCCATCACGAAAAAGAAAATTTTCTGTACGAGCACTGGGACGAGATTTGCGACATTTGTGCTGCGTACGATGTCAGTTTTTCAATAGGAGACGGTTTGCGTCCCGGTTCGATTGCCGACGCCAATGATTACGCTCAGTTGGCTGAACTTGAAGTTCAAGGAGAACTAACCAAGCGGGCGTGGGCCAAGGGTTGTCAGGTCATGAACGAAGGGCCGGGACACGTTCCCATGCATCTGATTCAGGAAAACATGCAAAAGCAAATCGAATGGTGTCACGAAGCACCGTTTTACACCCTAGGTCCGCTGACAACCGATATTGCTCCGGGGTACGACCATTTCACTTCGGGAATTGGTGCCGCCCAAATCGGATGGTACGGATGTGCGATGCTTTGTTACGTAACACCGAAGGAACACCTTGGGCTGCCCGACCGAAACGATGTTCGAGAAGGCGTTATCACTTATAAGATTGCGGCACACGCTGCCGACCTAGCCAAAGGACATCCAGCGGCTCAAATCCGAGACAATGCACTTTCCAAGGCTCGTTTCGAATTTCGCTGGCGGGACCAATTTGCACTCGGTCTCGATCCCGCTCGAGCGATCGAATACCACGATGAAACCTTGCCCGCCGAAGGGGCTAAAACAGCTCACTTTTGTTCGATGTGTGGGCCTACGTTTTGTTCGATGAAAATTACCGGCGATGTGCGAAAGTATGCCGAAGAGCAGGGGATCGCAAAACCGCAGGATAACAGCAAACCCCAAGATCAGCCTGACCCAAAGGAATCCAATTCCAAACGGCTCGATTAGAATCCGGCAAATTGCTGGAATCCGATTTTAATCAACCAATCGATTCGGGTCCGCTAATTGAACTTGCGTCAAAAATGGTGGAAACTAACTCACAAGAGGTGTGTCACTTCGCTTTTTGTTCATCCAAGAGACTTCCCATGATGTCAAGATTTTTTTTAGGTTTGAAACCTACCCAGGTGGTTCTGGCTGGGATGATCTGTTCTTTGCTGCTGTTAGTATCAACTGCTTCGGGACAGCAGTCACCTACTTTTGAAATTCAATTCGGAGAACAGGTATTTTCTGACTCTTTCAGTGGTGATCTGTTTATCGCGTTTTCACAGGAAGGTGAACCAAGGGCAAGTATGCATCGTTGGTTTGGGGCGCCTCCCCTCGCAAAGTTTCGGGTAAGCGATGTTGAGCCCGGGAAAAAATTAACAATTAACTTATCTGACGCGGTTGCTCGGCACCCGGCCGATTGGACTGGAGTTGTCGGGAAGCAGTGGCAAATTCAGGCGGTCGCTCGAGTCAACCCAATCGCTCGCGAGGCTGGTTTGGGTGAAGATGACATTTATGGGGAACCCGTTCAAGCTCTACTCAACGCCGGTGAAGCCATCAAATTGGAACTGGATACCGTCGTCGAAACTAAACCGTTTAAGGAATCCGAGCGAATCCGTTTGTTCGAAACCGAAAGCCCGTCGCTATCCAAATTTTTCGGCTTCAGTTATCCAGTAAAAGCCGGCGTAATGTTGCCAGAAAATCATGATCCCACAAAGAAATATCCAGTCGTTTACGATATTACCGGCTTTGGTGGAACGCACTCGAGCATCCGAAGGAAGTTAAGCCGCTTACCCAAAGACAGCTATCTGCACCAATGCATTGTCGTCGTTCCCGACGCCAATAATCGCTATGGCCATTCCGTTTTTTGCAATTCTCGCAGCATTGGTCCTTGGGGAGATGCCCTCGTCCGGGACATGATCCCACAACTGGAGGCGAAATTTGGTGGAGCCGGTGCCAAACACCGATATGTGACAGGAGTCAGTTCGGGTGGCTGGTCTTGTTTATATCTGCAAATTACTTACCCCAAAGAATTTGCGGGATGCTGGAGCCATGTGCCAGATCCAATCGATTTCCATGACTTTCAGCAAATCAATCTTTACGAGCCGCTACCCAATGGCAATCCAAGAAACATGTTTGTCGACGAAAATGGCCAACGCCGTCCGCTGGCCCGTCGAGGAACCGAAGTCATGCTGGCGTACGAAGATTTTGTGCGGCGTGAACATGTCACCAACCCGGGTGGTCAGGTTCGATCCTTTGAGGCAACCTTTAGTTATCCTCAATCGGATGGGACTCCCAAACGCGTTTTCAATGTGGAAACCGGAGAGATCGATCATGAGGTGGCTCAAACATGGAAGGAGTACGACCTTTCGCATCAACTTTTAACGAATTGGGATGAACTCAAGGGAGACTTGGCCGGCAAAATTCATATATTTGCCGGTGCCGTGGATACTTTTTACCTCAACGGTGCGGTCGAGCGATTTCAAAAACTGGCTGACGAAGCGGGTCTGCTTGATCAAATCGAAGTCAAAGTCATTCCGAATATGGCCCATTCCCTTTACAAAAAAGGGAATGATGAAATGATCAAGACAATCAAGGAAAGATTCCAATCGCAACTGAATTAGTTCTTTGATGCCTGGAGTCGGATTGGATGATTGTTGCAGTCCATTCCATGTAATGACTTTGTCAATCAAGCCACCAAGTGGCGAAATGGTAGAGCCTTGGGCGTAACCTATTTAAAATTTTCGTGGATGTGGTTGGCACTGATACCGCCAGATTGCCACGAATAGGCAATGGGTTGCCCGTCACGCACCGCTATTCGCAGCCCGTGTTTCGGCTCCCACTCGCACTCGCCATCCAAAAACACAACCGCTTCGTCATTGGAACAGTCTCTCGGAATGACAATCGACTCAATTCTGTAATGCTGACGAATATTTGCTCGGTTGATATGCCCCATCCCTTCGTCTGCTAATCCAACAGCGACGTCGGTCTCGGCCCTGAAAGCTTCGGCAACATCATCCAGTTTATCCGATAGAGTTAGCGGCAATTCGAAAAGCGAATTCGCAATCTGCAGCTGTCTATCAGACGCCCAAACGGACGGATCTGGTGATGTGCCGTCCCGTTCGCAGTGCGAATAAAGGAAAATTGCTACTGGGTTGGCCAAAAAAGGTAGCCTTTGGTCGTGAGCTGCCCACCAATAGCTATCCCATTTCAATTGCTCTTTTTGAATCATTCGGAATTTCTCCAGCGGCAAACTGCATCACGCACAGAATCACCACGCGATCCCGACGGTTGACACTCTATAAAAAAAAATCATCGGCGACGTTAAAGAGATACACTTGTTTTGACCTGTTGGAAATCACCATATCAGTGGAGTTTTTTCGTTCTTCCAAAAAATCCAGCGTCGCGTTTCCATGTGCTGACTGGTGCCGATCTGGTGCGGCGCCTGTTTCCCTGCGTCCATCTTGATAATTGAGAGGAACCCGGCATAAGTAGAAACCGCTAATGTGCTGCCGTCAGCGGACAAGTCGATATCACCGACGCTTGAACCGATAAATAGCTGCCAGCGTGGGTTTGCGTCGGTACCAAATGCCCGAACATATCCACTTGCGTCACCAATGATGAACTCATCCTTCCGGGCAGTGCCAGCGTAAACTCGAGAGCTCTTTTCAAGAACGGTTATTCGCTCATCCTCGCCGTAAGGTGCGGTCACAAGACCCAGCAAAAGCTTGGTTGGGACGCCGAGCGTAACTCCGTTGTAAAAATGACAAGAGTTGGCCGCCACCATACTGTCATCGGAATTGAACAACGCGTAATGCGGATACTCACTCCGATTGCCGACATTGCCTACAAGTTTTAATTCCTCGTCAAACAGCAAGTGTGTGCTATCCTGCGACCCAACTGCGATATACTTGCCGTCATGCGAAATCGCACCATGTTCCATCGAGAGTCCCATTGAGAGTTCGTCGTCTGGATATTCCTTTTGCAACCACGTGAAGTGTTCCTTAAGTTGGTCCGTCGTTGGAAGAAGGCGATCCGCTTTTTCCGCCGACAGCACAAAGATTCCATCGCTGGATACGAGCAATACACGCTTACCATCCGGAAATGGAACAAGATGCGTCGGCACTAAAAATCCATCGAATGGTTGGACGTCAAAACCGTTGGGAATCCCCTCAAGACCAGTCGGCCAAGGGCAAAATGTGACTTGGTTTCCGTCCCACCCTTCTCGAATTTCAATGCCACCAGTTCTCGAATACGCGAAGAACTTTTTATTGGGATCGTATCCGAAGAATCCATCGGACTCGACGTCTTGTACCGAATCTCCGACGATACGAACGACCTTTCCTGACTCATGAGGCGCCCCAATTCGCGCAAGGATTGAGTTGTCAGCAAGAACACAAACCACTGGGATCGCTTGGCCTTTTTCTTCTAACAACCCAATAAGCGGTAAA
>JBCCSJ010000330.1:0-6149 GCA_039200505.1 Planctomycetota bacterium
GTACTGAGTCGGCAGGCCGATCCGTTCCAAACGACGGTCAGCAATAAATTGGACGTAATCTCGGAAGAGACTTGCATTGAGCCCAAGGACTCCGTTTGGCAAGCAATCTTCCGCGTAGGCGATTTCCAATTCTACTGCTTCCCGAATTCGCTCCACCATCTGCTGTTGGAACTCAGGAGTCCAGATTTCAGGATTCTCAGCTTTGATTCCATTAATCAAATCGATCCCAAAATTAAGGTGAATCGACTCATCGCGAAGAATGTACTGGAACTGCTCTCCGATACCTTTCATCAAATTCCTTCGATGGAACGAAAGAATCATCACGAATCCGGTGTAAAAGAAGATTCCTTCCATAATCAGATAGAATCCGATCAGGTTCTTCAGCAATGTCTGGGCACCTTCAAAGGTTTCGGTGGTGAAATCTGGGTCCAAAACTTCCTTAGTCAGTTCCATTTCGAATGCATCTTTTCGTGCAATCGCTGGAACTTCGTTGTACATGTTGAAGACTTCGCCTTCGTCCAAGCCAAGGCTCTCAACGACGTACAGAAAAGTGTGTCCATGAACCGCCTCTTCAAATGCCTGCCGAAGCAGATACTGACGGCATTCCGCATTGGTGATGTGCTTGAATACGGCCAAGACGAGGTTGTTACCGACCAAACTTTCCGCCGTCGAGAAAAACCCGAGATTTCGCATGATCACCAATCGTTCGTCGTCAGTCAAAATGTCTGACTTCCAAATCTCGATATCTTTGTTCATGGGAACTTCGGTTGGCATCCAATGATTGGCGCATCCGTTGTCATAGTGTTCCCACGCCCACTTATATTTCAGTGGCATCAATTGATTTACATCGACCTGATGACAGTTGATCAAGCGTTTCTCGCTCGCGTCAACTCGACTACCTTTTCCTACTTGCTCTTCTCGAATATCGATTGCCATGAGTGCTTTCCTTGCAAAATTGAGGGAATTGATTGAATGAAAGAATAAATAAAAGATGACGGGACAACTCAGTTAGCACAGAAGCCCCGTCGCCATCGTTTTTTACTGACAAGCTTCGCAATCAGGGTCCAAAATACTGCACGCCTGAACTTCGGGTTGTCTTTCTGTGGATTCACCACTTTCTCTGTCGACGACGATGCTGGACGAGGAACTGGCATTCTTCATCCAACGTGGTTGAACACCAAACTTGTTAATGTCTACCGTTGATTTCTCAACTTGTGTCGCTCCCAGAGACCGTAAGTAATAAGTCGTTTTCAAACCGGCGTGCCATGCATTTCGATACATTTCATCCAGTTTACGACCGCTTGGTTGGCCAAGATAAAGGTTCAACGACTGGCCCATGTCGATCCATTTCTGACGCCGACTTGCACACTCGATAATCCAACTGGGATCAATTTCAAAGGCAGTGGCGTAACGGATTTTGATGTCTTCGGGCAGACCCGGAACTTCTGCGAGAGCACCGTCGAAATACTTGATCTTCTCAAGCATTTCCTCATCCCAAAGATTGCGTTCTTTCAACTCGTTGACCAATCGGACATTGATTTGAACGAACTCTCCCGACAGATTGCTTTTCACAAACAAGTGCTTGTAAGTCGGTTCGATCGACTGAGTTACTCCAATAATCGTCGAAATTGTCGCAGTGGGAGCGATTGCCATGACGTTGCTGTTACGCATCCCGTTCGCTTTGACAAGATCTCGGATCGGCTGCCAATCCATCGAACTGCTTTTGTCCATGTTGACAGCAACCCCTCGCTCTTTTTCGAGCAAATCGATCGTGTCGATTGGAAGCAAACCACGATCCCATTTAGAGTCCTGGTAACTTGAGTAAGCTCCTCTTTCTCCTGCCAATCGGCTCGACGCCGAAATAGCAAAATAGGAAATAGCCTCCATGCTTCGATCTGCGAATTCAACTGCTTCTTTCGAAGCGTAACTAATTCCGCAGGCCGACAAGGCGTCCTGAAAACCCATTACACCCAATCCGACCGGCCGGTGACGCTGGTTAGCGTTTTTCGCCTCAGCAGTTGGGTAAAAGTTGATATCGATCACGTTGTCCAGCATTCTGACCGCAGTCGTGATCGTCGTTTCGAGTTTCTCTAAATCCAGCTTCCCGTCGGTGACGTGGTTCAACAGATTGACCGAACCCAGATTACAAACCGCGGTTTCATCCTTGGAGGTGTTCAGTAAAATTTCAGTACAAAGGTTACTGCTGTGAACAACCCCCGAATGATCTTGAGGCGAACGGATGTTCGATGGATCTTTAAATGTGATCCATGGGTGCCCCGTTTCGAAGACGCGGGTCAACATCTTTCGCCACAAATCTTTGGCTTGAACTTTTTTGTGAAGCTTGATTTTGCCCGCTTCGGCATCTTGTTCGTACTGAACGTACCTGTTTTCAAACGCGGATCCAAATAAATCGTGTAGGTCCGGTGTCTCGTCCGGGCTGAACAATGTCCATTCCGCATCGGCTTCCACACGCTTCATGAACAGATCAGGGATCCAGTTCGCAGTATGCATGTCGTGCGTCCGACGACGATCATCTCCCGTATTTTTTCGAAGATCCAAGAATTCTTCGACGTCCATGTGCCACGATTCAAGATAGGAACAAACGGCGCCCTTTCGTTGTCCTCCTTGATTAACGGCGACGGCGGTGTCGCTGACCACTTTCAAGAATGGAATGACCCCCTGGCTTTGGCCGTTAGTGCCCTTGATGTGCGAGTTGGTGGCCCGGATGTTGGTCCAATCATTCCCCAGCCCACCAGCCCACTTGGACAATTTGGCGTTATCGGCAATTGCCTTGAAAATGTCATCCAAATCGTCAGCCACGGTACTTAGATAGCAAGAACTAAGTTGCGGATGAAGCGTACCTGCGTTGAACAGCGTTGGGGTTGCCGAAGTAAATCGGAAGGTTGAAAGAATGTTGTAAAATTCAATCGCCCGATCTGTCTTGTTCTCTTCATTGAGCGAAAGTCCCATCGC
This sequence comes from Planctomycetota bacterium, assembly GCA_039200505.1. Lineage (GTDB taxonomy): Bacteria > Planctomycetota > Planctomycetia > Pirellulales > Pirellulaceae > Mariniblastus. The sequence continues at coordinate 2,974 of JBCCSJ010000330.1, forward strand.
GACTCTCATCCAGAAGAACTGTGGAGCTTCGAATCGAACTCCGTCAATATGCAACAAATAACGATCGTAAATCGTTTGCAAACCAAGATAGGGGAATAAAGCGTCACGACTTGCGTCGATCGATTCAGCCAACTTAGCCAAATCAAAATCTGCCAAATCTGGCGAAATCCTCCCCGCTTCAATCCCTTTTTCAACGTACTCGGCAAACTTTTGCTGATAAAGAGCCGGGATATCCACGTCGCTCGACGCAGACTTACCAAGCGATTCGCGATAAATAATGTTGAGCGTCAATCGTCCCGCAACAGTGTCGTAATCGGGATCAATTTCGATCTTGGCCCGAGCCGCTAAAACCATGGACCTTGCGATTTCGCGGGGAGAAATTCCATTGAAAAATTGCTTTTGAACATCATCAAGTAATTCGTCCGAAGAACAAGTTTCATCGAAACCCTCGCAAGCAAGTGCAATTTGACTTCGCAAACGAACGAAATCGAGATTCTCGAGCTTTCCATCCCGTTTTACCATCATCCCTGGGAACGGCTCGCTACTCTCCATCCGCTCGTCGGCACGCAACTGCCGGATCTTGGTTTGCTCAGCCCGATAAAGGATGTACCTTCGGGCGATGGAGAAATGCTCTGCCTTCATAAGTTGTCTTTCGACAACATCCTGAATTTGCTCAACGCCAACCCCTTCGTTGGATTGAGCACTGGCAGCAACCTCTCTAACAACCAGTTTGGTGATTTCATCAATTTCCTGAATCAATTTAGGATCTAATTCTTCAGGATTTTTAAGGTTTTGCTCAGCACAAAACGCTTTTTGGATCGCTGTCGATATCAGGCTTGAATCAAAAGCCAAAACCCGACCGTCTCTTTTCTTGACATTCATGTCTTGATCAGTCGATTTCAACATTCCGTCTTACTCCCCTAATGTTGATATTCCATGACTCGTCGGATCCTTCCAAAGACCCAATTCGTCTCGATTCCCAAGCATGGAAATAAATCCATGTATTCAACTTTGCGAACGCAAATTGAATAAAACGATATGGAGTAGCTTGAACGTGGCTAAAGACACCTTTGGTCATCTTCCCTGACTGGTTGTAAGAGTGATGGCTACCGTGTCATCCCGGCCAAACTTCAAAGAATCGCTCCCTCTTGCCGCGACCGGCATCCCGCCAGCCTTCGGACTCTTCGTTGGGTCATCTCATGCCGGTTTTCACCGACATCCTCCGTGCCGCCTGCAGCCCACATTTTGAGGGAATTTTTCGACGTTCACCAAACCACCTAAACTGGCCAAGCTACTAATCCCGATTCCACCAAATGACGCTCCTGACTGACGCGAGATCAATATATCGACACAAAGCATTAAGTCAACACAAAATATTGTGTTTTGTTGCTTGCAAGTCTTATCGCACAAATTGCCCACCAAGTGCATCAAAACTCTCGATAGACGGAGAGTTTTTCATTCTGCAAGCACTCTCTGTGATAGCAACGCAGTGGAATATCTTGGGTTCGAAGTTGTGCAAAATGCGTCGGGAATCGAAAATCAAATGGCGGATTTCAACCCAGATTCGTAGATCAAATATTTCGTTTTCATGCAGGGACTGGCCGATGGCGAAACTCAGCTTCATCAAAGAGAAACTGCGCAAACATCTCGTCAAAGGGCCAACTGACCCGAACACTGTTTTTCGACGACAGCAAGAGATTTACCAATACGTTTTAAGCAATTCGGAATCAATCGGCCGCCCTAACTTTCAGTCGATTTCAAGTGCGGACCTAGGGCTTTTATTCCAAGTCACCGACGAACATTTTTTTGATGGCATGGTTAGTTCGTTGTGCGAGCAGGTCGCCAATCGCCCGTTAGCGTTTCGGTTGTCGACACGAATGACCAATTCTGGAGGAATGACCACGATGTTCGGTTCTGCTTCACGACCACACAGCAAACTTGACTTTGAAATCGCGATAGCAACGACTCCATTGTTCAGTTCTTTCCAGGGAAACGAAAGCCTTGCTGTCGGGGGTCGAAACTGCAGCGACCGACTGGAAGCTTTGCAGAGAATCATGGAACACGAGATGATTCACTTAATTGAGATGCTGGTTTGGCGAACCAGCAACTGTGCTGCTAAAAGATTTAAAAGCCTTGTCGGTAATTTTTTCCACCATTCAGAATCTCATCACCAACTTTTGACCCCCAGAGACATTGCCAAAACGCGGTTGGGGATCGTCCCTGGGGATAAGGTTCGGTTTCAGATGGACGGCAAACTGATCCAAGGCCATGTCAATGCAATCACCAAACGGGCGACCGTGCTGGTGAAAAGCCCGAAGGGAAGGCTCTACGACGATGGTTATCGCTATGAAAAATTCTATGTGCCGCTGAATCGATTAAAACGGGCTTAAACGTTCGGCTTGTCAATCGGTCCTTACGAGATGTGAGATGGCAGTTGGCAAATCCAGAGTTTCGAAATCAGTGCTTCGTAGGTCAGTCTGCGCATGACAAATTATCGAATAGCACCAAGTATTCCAGAATTCTTTATGCCCAGAAATGTGTGATAATGAGCCTGGGTGGCACGATTTACGTTAGGAATTCTAATCTTGCTTTTTAGGGAAGGCAGATTGTAGCTACGGGTGCCAACCCGTGGATCGAGCTTGATGTAGTCCCGTAGCAGGAACGGCAGACTGTAGCCACGGGTGCCAACCCGTGGATCGAGCATCCGAAATTAATACAAAACCATCGAAAGAAGAGGCGACAGGATTCGCTCGCGGGATCGATTCTGCCGTCCCTTCAGGACTCGTCGTACGGTTTGGTTTTTGATTCCATGGGTTCACACCCATGGCTTTATGATGCCGCCACTTCGTGGCTGTTGATCGAAATTCCATCACGGACAGTTCCGCAGGGAAGATTGCTTGTAGCTACGTGTGCCAACACGTGGATCGGGCTTGGTATAGTCCCGTAGTAGGAACGGCAGACTGTAGCCTCGGGTGCCAACCCGTGGATAAAATATCCGAAATTAATATAAAACCTCGAAAGAAGAGGCGAAAGGATTTGCTCCCGGGCTCGACTATGCCGTCCCTTCAGGACTCGTGGTACGGTTTGGTTTTTGATTCCATGGGTTCACACCCATGGCTTTATGATGCCGCCACTTCGTGGCTGTTGATCGAAATTCCATCACGGACAGTTCCGCA
>JBCCSJ010000331.1:0-6069 GCA_039200505.1 Planctomycetota bacterium
ACGGTACTTGGAGATTTCTTGCTTTTATCGAGGTAGTCGATTTCGGCATTTCCGTCGCGAACAAATTTGAGGACACCATTTTGACGAATCATTTTAAACCTCAAAATGATTTTTAGGCCTTCGTTGATGCGACGTTTACCTTGAGTGAATCGACGGCCCGACGCGATAATTGAAAACCGATTATTTTCGAATTCAAATTCGACAGGATTAATTTGGGCAAACGTAATTCCAAATTTTTCTTCTTCTGGTTTTTCGCCCTCCCCTTCTTCGAATTCGCCTCCCTCAATTGCTTCTTCCGTGTCCCCCAACAACGATTTAATTTCCTCGGCCAATTCATCTTCGCTGAATGTACGATTACTGAATGTTCGGTACACAAAATTTGTCAGGAATGAATCATGAAGCTGCACCGAAACGTCGCTTTTCACATCTGAACTGGGTCGATCGGGTGCACCCAGAGTCTCCGGAGTGATTTTTTTTCCGACCGCAATTATTTCCTGGCTGGTTGATCTAAGATAAATTTGAGGAAGTAAATCGGAACGACTTAACAACTTTTGTTGGGCTTCTGCGAGTTGTTGCCTTCCGGATGTCAAGGGCTGACCTGTCTGTTCGCTAAATTGGTCGCGAATCTGATCGCTGGTTTCATTGGAAGTTTTCGCTTCTGTTTTGGGTTGAACCTCGGCGAATTTTTTGGCGGCAACTTTATTGATTAAGCCGCAATTGGAACTGGTTCCCAAAAAGAAAGTATGGATGTCAGCGGCAGCATAGGGTTCGTTGACATAGAATCCTCCGACATTGGCATAAACACTCTGCCTAGCTTCCGCTCGCCCATCGGCATCCACATAGCCACAAAGTTTACGCACGCGAAATTGCGTTTGAGAATCGATGTTGCCGTTTAAATATAGACTGGCGTGAACCTGATTTGGATCGTCAACAAGGTCTATCGTAACCGAACCAGACAGGGTTGCCGTACCAGTGGTTGGACGACCTTCGACCGTCCGATTAATCTGCTGAACTTCGTAGACAGGTCGAGAGGCAACCGAGTTAATAAAGCCACTGGAAACTGAAATATACAAATTCGGCAACGACATTTTGGAACGTACTGCAGTGATAAGGGCAGGAGCCTGATTGGCACCTTCGAGCCATCGCAGCGTATCACCGATCTTCCCGGTACGGTCTGCTTCGTTTTCGTTGTTCAAAAGCGATTGAAGCTGATCTAACTTGCGTAAATAATCTTCCTGCAAGTTATCTGAAGTCCCGAAAAAATAAATGCGATTCAATTTCTCGATTGCCATGCGTGTCGCAACGAAGAAAGGATCCCCTTTTTGTTTTGCAGTTTCGGCAAGCTTGGCCTCAATTTTCCGAAGCTCCGTAAAAACTCGCTGTCTTTCTTTCAGACGGGGAGCGTCCAATTTCAGATATTCGGATCGCTGCTTTCGCAGTGCATCAAATTTTTCCTGAAGTCGTTTTCGTTCTGCCTCAAGCTCACTTCTCTCGTCGACCTCGTCATCCGGCTTCGGACTTTCATCCTGTTCGTCCTGATCGGCAGCTTCTGGCTCGGACTCTTCGAAAGGAAGGGCATCAATCTTGGCGATCACTTCTTGAAGCTGGGCTCGGACATCTCGCAACATCGAGTCCATTTTTCCGACAGAAAACTCGGGAGGAAGTTCGAATTTGAGGCCAATCAAAAAGGTAATGATCGAATCAAATTCGATATCAATCGGCCCCTGGTCTTGGTCAGACATTGGCAATGATGATTGGTAGTACCGCTGCAGCACACCCATTTCATAAGCCGCAGCATCACGTTCGCTAGACAACTTTGACAGGGTGATTGGACGATATTCTGATTTTGCCTTCTCCAGCAAAGCCAAGGGGTCCAAATTCTGACCATTGGAAAGATTTCGAATCTGATTGCCGAGCGCTTTTTCAACTTCGGCGAACGCGGGATGAATGTTGCCTGCCTGACTTCGTGAAAATCCAAATTGCAATCTAGACAAGGTTTCGATATCCGCCTGACTACCCAAAGCGGCCTGGGTTTCGAGGACATTCAACTTCAATGTCCGTCGCCACGCTTCGGATTGAGGCGACTGATTGAGGATAGAATTCAGCTTAAGAACGCTCTGGTAAAGATCAGCTGAGGCGTCAGAATAATCGCCGGAAACGGAACCTGCCAAGACTCCCCAGGCTAAGAGGAAGATGACAGCCATCTTCTTGCAACAATAGAAAGCATTGAATCTTGAAAAACGGAGTAAGTCAGTCATTGTTACGACTCAAGGATTCGAGATTGGTAGTCAGTTCTTGGGCAAGGATATCTCGTTGGGATGCCGGTTGGATCCTAAATCCGGATCCAGTCCACAGCTTGCAAAAAGATTCCAACAACTCCTTAGAAAATCTCGACTAATCTTTGGCAAATGTTTTAAATACCTCCCCTTTTGCTCCAATATCTCGTTGAATAGCATATCGAAATATGAATTGCAGCAGTTGGAAACGATTGGAGAAACTTGATGGATGATTCCCTTCATGCACGTGGTAAAGTTATGGAGGATCTGTTTTTTGCTGAACAGGACCGAAAGCTAATCGATGATCTAAAAAAAATGATGCAAGATGCTGATCCAGTTGGGTCACTCGCTTCTGCTTCCGGGATCTCCGACACTGATGTATTAGAGAGCCTTTCCCAAGCGGGAATTACGGCAGAATCGTTAACATCTGTATCACTCATACCGCTTGTTTCAGTTGCCTGGGCCGATCAAAAAATGGAGCCGGCCGAAAAAGAAGCCATTCTTAAAGGAGCTGCTGAGGCGGGAATTCAGCAGGGCTCAGCCAGCTTCGAACTTCTCTCGGCATGGCTCACCAAACAACCGGGAAACAATTTGCTGGAATCATGGAAAGAATACATTGGAGAATTGAAAGGATCTTTAGAGCCAGTTGCATTCAACCAACTGAAAGTTTCTGTTATCGGCAAAGCCAAATCAGTCGCCGAGTCAGCAGGCGGATTCCTTGGATTGGGAACCGTCTCAGAAGCAGAACTTTCAGTCATCAATGATCTTGAGTCGGCTTTTGAGTAAACAGATCAACGACTCGACAGAACGGTAGGATCGTCAAATCACCATCTTGGGCAGCCTTTGGTCATGACTGCTTCTTGGTGAAGCGGATCGAAATGCAGGAATTCAAAGATCTTCCGAACATGAAATCCGATGATACTGCAAATGACAAATCACTGACCAAAAAAACACCTATTCTAATATTGGGTCCCACGCCTCCACCGGTAGGCGGTGTCACCGTTCACGTCCAACGTTTCCTCGAACATCTGGAAAGGGATTCTATTCCACATAGGTTTTGCGACATCCGAAAAAATAGTAAGTGGCGTGTTATCACTGCGTTGCTTCAACACAATCGCATTCACCTCCATACGTCCAACGGAAACCTCATCTACTTGACTGCTCTAGCCTGTAAATTACTAAGGAAGAGTCTGATTTTTACCTATCACGGGAACTTTGGGCGAAGTCAAACCAAAACGCACAAGCTAGAGATAAAGGCGGTTCAAAAAGCTTTTCTACCTTTAGCGTTAAATCCTCAATCGTTAGAACAATTCAAAACGCTTAACAGCAATGCGAAATGCGTCGCCGCATTTGTTCCCCCCCTCAACGATATTTTCGACAACCAACCTATCGTTGAAAAAATAAATGTTTTTCGAGTGCGGTATCCATTTCTGTATTGTACTAATGCCTCCTACGTTTCGTTTGATCAAAATGGAAACGAAGTCTATGGAATCACAGACCTGGTTGAAGTATTCGATTCGATTCCGGAAAAAGGATTAGTCTTTTCAGATCCAACCGGTCAATACAAACAATTTCTAAAGCAAAAAAGAACTTCGTTACCACCCAATGTCCTGTTTTTGAATGAGCTTCACGACTTTGTGACAGTCATCAAAAAGTCAGACTGCTTGATCCGATACACATCAACCGATGGGGACAGTCTATCGGTCAAAGAGTCATTATTTTTCAACGTACCAGTAATCGCCACCGATGTGGTAAATCGACCAGAAGCATGCCACTTGGTTTCCTATGGCGACAAAGCGAAACTAGCCGAACTCGTTAGCCAAACGCCTAAGGTGTTTGATTCTGTCGATGTTTCAAACGGTTATGAAGATGTTATGGAAATCTACAAAGACTTAGGATGGTGCTAAGGACTTGCCTGCAAAACTGCACACCGCGTTCACCGTTTAAGAATTTTTGTCATCGGCTAATTTCAGTTGATATAGATTTTCAAATCATAAGCTTTGCTGAGAACATAATTCGATCGTTTCAGTCAATTGGTTCGACCCAGATATTCCGATATCGGACTTGGTTGCCGTGGTCCTGAAGGTGGATAAATCCGGGCTCAGGTCCAGGCTTCAACGGTGCAGCGGTCGTCGATTTGGGTAGCGAAACCTGATCGTGAATGATGACGCCGTTATGCTTTACTGTCATCCAAGGATCCTGGATTTTTTTTTCTCCATCGTACTTAGCAGCATGAAATTCGACGTCATAAGTTTGCCACTGCATGGGTGGAAGACACATATTGAGATCCGGCTTTTTGAGGGAGTAAATTCCACCGCATTCGTTTTGCTCTCCACTTAAACCGAACGAATCCAGCATCTGTACTTCATAGCGTCCCTGCATGTACAAACCGCTATTTCCTCTGGCTTGTCCTCGTTTTTCTGGTTGGTATGGCAACCGAAATTCAATGTGCAGCCGGTGACTTTGAAATCGTTGTTTGCTGTTAGCTCCCTGTTTTAAAAGTCCGTTATCCGTCATTTCAGGAGCCTTGTTTTTGCGAGCTTTGGTCCAATTCTCCAACGACTTCCCATCGAATAATACGATTCCTTTCTCTGGTGGTTGTTGCCCCATCGTTGGGCTTTTTCTAACGATGCGTTTCAAAGAACCTACCTCGTTCCCAGCTGGATCCAATATCGTCGCCTGCCCATTTTGAACCCTTGCAACCCCCTCATCACCTTTAAGCGTCAATATGCCATCGGCCATGGCAACATTTTCGATTCGCACCGGAGGGTCTTTGAGCCAACCATCTCCTGGTAGACCACCGTGGTAACCGACACCGGTAAACTTTTGATTTCCCAGCGCAATCACTTGCAGCCCAAATTTCATCGAATCGCCAGTCCCAACAGACAACCGACCCGAATATTCTCCTTGGACTTGATAGCTATCTTTTAATTGTTGAGCTTGAATCGAGTTTGGTAAAACAACAGCGATCACAACCACTATTACAATTCGAAGGATTAAATGATGCATGGAACATCCGCAATCGGGTGAAAGATCGGTACGACCTTTGAAATAGTCAATTTTTTCGGCCCGTCATTTTGAGTCAGAAATCAATGGACGTCAAACCGTCCAATCTGTGCGAAGCTCAATAGGCTAACGTCAAGTCGTTATCACGAGGGCATCAACGGTTCACTTTGGGTTTGGATCCGGGGAATTTCAAATCGCCACTGGAATTCAGGTTGGAATCTGACTGCGATGCTGGTTGAAACTGAGTCGGATCCTTCACCGTCGCCACGTCGGCGAATATGTTGGAATTTTCGGCTTAAAAACCACTGAAGGCATCATCATGAATCGGCTTCGGCGAGGGCTCTGTTTTTCGCGGCATCGGTTGTACTCGCCGTAGTCGCAAGAAAGAGTGCGGCGATTCCGCAGATCAGCTCAAAAGCCAACAGATAAAAGATGATCGCTTTTGGCACACCATCGACCCCCAACGAGTAGACACGTCCCAGAGCATAACCAAGCAGTATCAATCCATTGCATAGCAAGCCGATGGCGATCAACCGCGATCGAAAGCAGTAAATTGAAAACATCGTTATCCCTAGCACGCATCCGCCGTAATCTGCCCGGATGTCTGCTTTGGCGGTTGGAGTGTCAAATTCGATATCGACCTTTGCCAAGATCGGTTCCGGCAACACTAAAAGGACGATACCAATCCCTAAAAAGGCAATTATCAAAAAACAAAGGAACAACTCGGGAATTTTTTTCATCCAAATGGGGCTCAAAATTAAACAGGCAATCATTCAGCTGCTGAACA
>JBCCSJ010000332.1:0-6068 GCA_039200505.1 Planctomycetota bacterium
AGCATTGGAAATCGATATTCGGGTCGGAAGGAGTTCCGAGATGGGAGTCATTTGATTCTGCCGATCGGGAAAAGTCCTACCTGACGATATTCCCGCATGAAAAAATTTCGGCATCGCAACAAGCGGTAAATCCAGAAGTCAATTATTTCCTTCATTCGAAAGAGGTGATCGAAAAAATTGCCTGTCCTCAAGCGGCTGTGCTTCCAAGGGTTTCCTATCCCTGCGTAGCCAAATTGACGCACGGATACGCTGCTTTGGGGAATTTTTTCTTGAGGAATTCAGAAGACGAGCGTGAAATGCGCAATCGACTGGCCGATCAGTGGCCTGACGCAAAACTGGTCGTCAATTCGATGATCGAGAATATAGTCGATGACTTCGGAGTTCAGTTTTACATCCAAAAAAATGGAGGCGTAATTTGGCTTGGATTGACCGAACAGCAATTCGATGACTCTTTTCGTTGGTGTGGTGGTGTCTATTCGCACGATCAGCAAACCAATCTTTTCGAAAGTCTGCGGCCTTTTGTTGCTGCGACGGGGGACTACCTTGCTCGGCGTGGGTATTTTGGTGTCGCTGGTATTGATGTGGTCCAAAATTCATCGGGCGATATGTTTCTGGTCGACGTGAATCCAAGGTTAACCGGAGTCTCACCGTTTTTGATCGCTTCGCGAATCTTTGCAAAAAAGGAGGGTTGGAAGGAAGGAGCTTACCACGCTAGCCTCAAATTTCAGGGCACAATGGACGAGCTGATTTCAAAAGTTGAATCGGTTTCCAAAGCAAGAGCCATGGTACTGAGTGCCGTGGAACGAACTAAACAAGGGTTTACGATTTGCCATTTCTCGGTCAACTCGGATAGCCAGGAACGGAATCTAAAAGTCGTATTGGAGATTTTTGGCTAACGAAATTTTTGATTTTGTTCACTCTCTATTTGTTTGATCATTTTTTTGAACGATCCGATCCATCTCCAATTTCAGTTCGGAAACCAAATCGGGCCACTTGTCGAACAAGTTCGCTTGCTCTCCTGGGTCCGTTTTAAGATTGTAAAGTTGGCCGCCTGTTTGGTTTTTCCCAACTTTAAAATGCTTTCGAGAAAACCCTCCGGGACCTGGTCCGTCGAGATACTTCCATTGACCTTTGCGAATCGTTTTCATTCCGTTTCCGGCAGCGATGACCAAGTAGTCACGAACAGGATTTGATTCTGTAATCATCCCAAGTAGGACTCCCAAAAAACTGACGCTATCCAAATCGGTTTTGTTCTTGATTTTGTAACCGACCAATTCCGCAAAAGTGGCCATCAAGTCGGTAAAACAGATTATCTGATTGGATACCGAACCGGGTTGGGTTTTTGCTGGCCAGCGGACGATAAACGGCATTCGGTGGCCGCCCTCCCAACCATCGGCTTTCATGCCTCTTAATCCACCGGAGCAATCGTGTTGGAATCTTTTGACATCGTCCGGATACCAGACTGGGCCATTGTCGGAAGTGAAAATGACCATTGTGTTTTCATTCATTCCATTTTTTTGCAATGAATTCAAGACTTTTCCGACGTTGGCGTCAACCATCTGGCAGAAATCTCCATACATCGACGCTCGAGAGCTGCCCACAAATTCGGCGGAAGGTAACCATGGAGTGTGCGGGGCAGGGTAAGCCAAGTATAAAAACAACGGCTGGGCCGAATTCTCTTTGCGGTGCCGGTCGATTACCGAGATCGCCTCTGTCGTGAATCTTGGCAGCACGTCGTTGAGTTTTAAATTGGGAGAAGTAAGACCAGCCCGAGAAAATTCACCCTGAATTTTAGTCCAACCCGGCGAAGTACGTTCTTCAACTTGTAAAGTCGGGGCCTGAACCGCTTGATCATTTCGAATGTAAAAATAGGGTGGAATATCGGTCGAAGCGGGAATGCCAAAAAAAGAGTCGAATCCGATGTCAACAGGTCCACCTTTGAATGGCTGATCGTATCCACTTTGATGAAAACCAAGATGCCATTTGCCAACCATCGCGGTTGAGTAACCTTTGGATTTCAGCATGCACGGCAACGTAAGTTGACCGCTTCGAATCGAAGGTTCGACTCGCCATTTTTGAGGTGTCGCACGGAATGGATACTTGCCGGTGATCAACCCATATCGCGATAGATGGCACAGTGGGCCAGGAGCATGAGCATCGGTAAACTTCATTCCTGACTTAGCCAGAGCATCGATGTTGGGGGTAGAGATTTTGGATGCGGAGTTGTAGCAGCCTGGATCACCGTATCCCATGTCGTCTACCAGAACGATCACAATATTGGGCAATTCCGGTTGATGCGTTTGGCAATTGCCCACAGTCGTCAATAAAAAAACAACTAACCCGACCCAGAGTCCAACTTGTTCGCAATGAGAATGCATGCCCGCTCTCAGAAAAATTTCGTTTTGGAAATTGCGTAAAAATTTGGTTTGCCGGCTGATTATAGTGCAGTTTTTTGCCCAAAGGTTGCGCATAGCCACACCAGCCACCAGCGGATGTTTTGAGGCAATCGAAAATCGGCTATCATGCGTTAGGATAAACAGGAATTTCGAAATGAAGCAAATTTACCTCGATTACAACGCGACAACTCCAATCTCCCCGCGCGTTGTAGAATCGATGCAGCCCTTTTTGAGTGGTCATTACGGCAACCCATCCAGCAGTCATGCACTGGGTCGGGCTGCCAAAGAAGCGATCCAGGATGCTCGGTCAAAATTGTCTCGATTGTTGGGCTGTGACAGTGAAGAGATCATTTTTACCAGTGGCGGAACCGAGAGTAACAACCTCGCCATCAAGGGAATCTTGATGCAGTATCCGCCTGGTCAGGCACATTTGATTATCTCAGCGATTGAACATCCGGCGGTCACTTCCCCCGCGGAATTTCTTCGTCGATTGGGGTATGGCGTCACCGTAGTGGGCTGTTCTAGCAATGGAATTGTAGATCCTATGGAGGTTGGCAATGCAATTGAATCAAATACCAAACTCGTCAGCATCATGCACGCCAACAATGAGATTGGCACGATTCAACCGATCCGCGAGATCGCCCAGATTTGTCATCAGCGCGGAGTTTTGGTTCACACGGATGCCTCTCAAAGCGTCGGGAAAATTCCGACTTCGGTGGATGCGTTGGAAGTCGACATGTTGACCGTGGCTGGCCATAAATTATACGCTCCCAAAGGCGTTGGTGCCTTGTACGTCCAACAAGGATTGGGTTTGGAACCACTTCTGCACGGTGCGTCGCACGAGAATGGATTGAGGGCTGGGACTGAAAATACGCCTTACATTGTCGGCTTGGGAGCGGCTGCCATCGAAGCAATGGAAAATCTTGATCAGGCAACCGTCAAATTGGAAGAAAAACGAGATCGTCTAGCCGAACTACTTTTAGAATCGATTCCGGACGCAAAAATCAATGGCGAGGGCGAGGATAGGTTGCCCAATACCTTAAGTATTTCGTTCCCCGAAACCAGAGGTCAAAAAATGCTCGCCAGGTCACCAGAGCTTTGTGCATCGACAGGATCGGCTTGCCACAGTAGCGGAAAAACCGAGTCGGTCACCTTGAGTGCAATGGGTCGAGATGCAGATCATATTGCGGGTACAATCCGGCTGAGTTTAGGCTGGCTAACGACCGATGAAGACGTCGATCGAGCGGCTAGTCTATTGATTGATGCATGGGAAACCAGAACGGTTCATGCATGAATCAAATTGGACTACTGCAACCATCAAAAAAAACACCCCGGCCAATATGACCGGGGTGTTCTTATTTATCAAAACCAGAAGGACTGGTTAGCTATTCGGGACTAGCATCCGCAACCACAGTCAGCGACTGGAGCAGCGTGGCATCCACAACCTGCGAACAGGCCTCGGATTCGAGAGAACATGCCTCGAAGTCGAGATCGGATTCGGCCGTTAAACAGGCCACATCCGCAACCAGCAGATCCGCCACAAGCGTCAACTGAACCGCATCCGCCGTCAACCATTCCGCAACCGTTACCAGCAGCTCCGCAACCGTTTCCGGTAACCGAACCACAACCGTTGTCGCATCCACCGTAGCTGGCTGCAGGAGCCGCGTTGACTGTTACTGGAACTTGCTCGGTAACAACTCGTGGAACACAAACGGTAGTTGTGTAAGGAACTTGCTTGCAAACAACTTTGGCTCGTCGCTCACACTTCATTTCGGTAACTTGACGATTTACTTTGTATGGAACCTGTCGAGTTCGAGTCTCGCTAACCATTCGAGTGGTGCAAACGGGAACCTGACGAGTCTTTGTTTCGCAAACCATTCGAGTGGTGCAAACGGGAACCTGTCGAGTCTTAGTTTCGCAAACCATTCGAGTGGTGCAAACGGGAACCTGACGAGTCTTTGTTTCGCAAACGTATCGAGTGGTGCAGTAGTTTTCAACTCGTTGCTTCTGCTCACAAACGTAAGAAGTCGTGCAGTAGTTAACGGTTCGAGTCTGTGGCTCGCAAACAACACGAGAAACACAGTAGTTAACAACTTTAGTCTTAGGCTCACATACGTAAGTGGTTCGAGTGACAGGAACCTGCTTCGTGCATGGCTCACAAACCATTCGTGTTACAGTGTAAGGAACCTGCTTGCAAACAGTCTCACATCGGTATCGAGTGACAGGAACCTGCTTGGTTTCGCAGCTAGGAACCCAAACCTTACGGCAAACCGTCCGATCAGGAGTCTTGCAGCAAACTTTGCTGCATGAACCTGGATTGAAAGTTCGACATCCGGTGCAAGGATCGCAAGAGAACGAACCAGGAGTTCTAACTCGCTTGGTGTAGCTACGACCAGGGATGACCTTGGTTCGTGTTTCGAAGCTTCCACCGCGAACAGTAACTGTCTTCATAGTCGTGTAAGGAACTCGGACGCGACTTTTGACAGTTCGCATCTTTGTTTCTGTAACAGGACGACGATTGTAGGTCGTGACTGTTTTCATCTCAGTCGTTGTAACAGGACGACGTACGTTGTACGTAACAGTCTTTTGCTTGTTCTCACGAACAACTCGACGAACCATCGTGGTTACCTGCTTCGAGTGTTGTTGAGTGACAGGCTTGCGAACTGTGTAGTTTACGGTTCGCTGCTTCATCTCTTTCACAGGACGTCTAACTGTGTAGTTGACTGTCTTGTAAGAAGTTTCCCGGACAGGTCGTCTTACTGTGTAAGTCTCTGTCTTCATTGTTGTTTCGCGAACAGGACGCTTCACCTGGTAGGTTTGCGTTTGCATCACTGTTTCACGAACAGGTCGCTGAACCTGATAGCTCTCAGTTCGATACTTGGTTTCGCAAATGTTGCGAGTCACGGGGACTTGAACATTTTCGTAAACGGTTTCTCGAACGGTTCGGTAACGAGTAACTTGCTGTTGCTCATTAATTGTCCGCTGTACGGATTTCATTACCGTATAGCCACATCCAGAAGCGGATGCTGGGGCAGCCGTTGCCACCGTGTCGTAGCTAGTGCCACCACAACATTGGCCCCAGCTGAAGCTGGCTGACAATACGGCTGCGGTAAAAGCAGCAGAGGTCAGCAGACTTCTTACCAATTTCATCGTAACTTTCTCCAAAAACTGACGTTTTCTAAACCATTTCGGAGGCGGCATCTGGTCTGGCAAAACATTCGCCATGCCGACCCTTTAAATCCTGCGTTACCGGCAACGAGCCACTAGTCCTGCGGGCTCCGTTTGGTTTCGGTGGTTGCAGACTAGATGGTTTCCCGATCACCTAGCTTGCAAAGGTCCTCCTGACGGTTTCAAAATCGGCAAGCTTGGTAGACAAGATTAATTGGATAAAAAGACCCGAACGAAGAACCGAGAAAATCTGGTCAACAAAGTCGGGCTTTGCGGTTTACAGCGATAAACCAGTGATAACCATCCGAAAAAGACTAGGTTTTGAGTTTGAGCTTTGCGAAAACTAGTCCGTCAGAGGTAGGAAGTTTCGCTAATGGTTTGAGTTATTGAAGGATGAGTAGCATAGCCAGAGGTCTCGTATGCTATTGCAAAGATTTCACTGTTATCTGTAGTGCCTCTAATACAAACATGACTGTCAGAAGGGTTCATTAATGTAGTTTTCGA
>JBCCSJ010000333.1:0-6010 GCA_039200505.1 Planctomycetota bacterium
AAACCGACCACCATGCATGTAGCCGGTCATCGGTGGACCAAAATATATGCTTGGAGCTAGGAAACTCTCCTTGCTTCGAGCATCAACAACCTCAAGAAAAAGGGCAGAACCGGCAGAAACTGAAAAGGCTCAGGGAGAAGGAGAAGGAGACGACAAGGGGGACACAAAAACAGAGGGCAAAGGTAAAGGAAAGGGAGGCGAGAAAGGAGAGGGTAAACAAGGTGCCACCGACCAGCCTGATAATAACAAGGCTGATAACAATCAGAAGCAGCAGGGACAACAAAGCCAAGAAGGACAACAGAGCCAAGAAGGACAACAGGGTCAGGAGGGACAACAGGGACAGCAAAGCCAACAGGGTCAGCAAGGACAACAGGGACAGCAAGGACAACAAAAGCAGCAAAACTCCGATGATGCGCCTCAACCGGGTCAAAAGTCGCTTCAAAAAGCCACCGAGCACCAAACCAAGGCCGAAGAAAAATTGGGCAGCGGAAAACCTGAGGATGCTAAATCCGAACAGGAAGATGCATTGGACGACATGCAGAATGCCCTTTCCGAACTTGAAAACGAAAAACGACGAATTGAATCTCTACCGCCGGAAGCCCTACAGCAAATGGCGGAAGATCAGCGTCGTACTCGTGACAAAGCAATGGACATCGTAAAAGAAATGGAAAAAGCTCCCAAACAAAGCAAAGAAGAGGGAGACACCGCCAGCGATACGCCTCAACCGAACCAACAACCGGGACAGCAGAAAATGCAACAGGCCGGCGACCAGATGCAAAAAGCTGCTGGAGACCTGGATAACAATGATCCCCAAAACGCCGAAGAGAAACAGGGGAAAGCTGAGAAAAAAATGCAAGAAGCAATCGAAGAAATTGAAGACCGACTTGATCAACTTCGAGATGAAACCCGTGAAGAAAAGCTAAAACGCCTGGAGGCCCGATTTACTGAAATGCTCGAACGCCAGCGAATTGCCAGCACGGTGACGATTGAACTAGATGATAAGTTGACGAATCTTGGGCAATTGGGACGCCGTGATCGATTGATGATGCTTCGAATGGGTAACGAAGAGTTTGAAATAAGTGAATTGGGGCAACAGGCTTATGACTTGTTGCTTGAAGACAATACCAGCATTGTTTTCCCAGAAGTGGTTCAGGACATTCGAAAGGACCTCAACACCGCCGGTCAACGGCTTCAAAATGAGGACACCGGGCAACTTACCCTTTTGCTTCAAAAAGAGATTGAATCTGCTCTCCAAGATCTCATCGATTCACTCAAGGAAGCTCAACAGCAGGGTGGCGGAGGTGGTGGCGGAGGCGGTGGCGGCGGTGGTGACCAACCGCTCGTTAAAATGTCTGCGGAACTTAAGGTACTTCGAATGCGACAAATGAGGCTCAATCGAAGAACAAAAAAATTGAATCAACTGGGTGGGCCCGCTGAAAAACCTATCGGAGAAGATCCCCTGAAAAAGATCCGCGGTCCCCAAGATATTCGCGAAATTGTCGATAAAGAAATTAGGGATGCGGCGGATATGCAGTTAAAAATTCAGGAAATGACGGAAAGAATCCGTGAAAAACAGAACGAACGTTAGTTTTCGCGATTATTAATAATGGCCTAGTAGGGCAAATCAGCTATCATTCAACAGTTTAAACAGGTTAATCAGGGAAAAGCCATGAAGGTATTGCGAGTGATAATCACGGCAATGATCGCTTTGGCCGTCGTGGTCAACGTCACTGTCGCGTCCCCGACAGGAGACGACATTCAGAAAGTCGTCAACTCTTTCGTCGAACATATCGACGGTTTAGAGTCTGTTGAAGCCGACAAAAAAAGTAGGGCTCAAAAAGTTATCGGAGAGGTTGGAAAAGATTCTCCTGATGCGATCACTGAGGGTTTGATTCATCTCTATCCTGCGTATTCCCAGGCGATCGAAATGTCGGACGCCGAAGAAACCGATCAGGCTATCGATTCACTTCAAGAACTAAGTCAATCGAACGACAAATATCTGTCGGCTGACGCCAGTTTTTATCTGGCTCGAACTTTGATGAATGCCGAAAGGTTTGAAGAAGCACTTCCGATCCTACAACAGCTCACTGGCAAGCTTGGGCAATTTTCAGTTCACCAGGGGAACTCCCAATACTTCATTGGGGTTGCTCAGGCGGGCCTATTGAAGAATCAAGATGCCATTCAATCTTTCATGACATTTCTTAGCTTCAATCCGGATGCCCCTGAACGATTACGTGTCAGTGCATGGAGGCAGGCCCAGGAGCTTCAGTCCATTCAAGATGGAAAACTTGACGACATCTACCAGCGGATGGATTATTCTCGTCGCCGATTGACGCTCAAGGAGACTGGCGATCAAACTCAGGGTGAACAGGACAAAATCGTCGACTTATTGACCAAGCTAATCAAAGAAGAAGAAAAAAAGGAATGTAGCTCGAATTGTAAAAAAGGCGGTACCTGACAGGCGAGCAAGCAAGCTTCTGGTCAGAAGCAAAACCAAGATCAGCAACAACAGAGTCAAAGCGAAAAAAGCAAAAAGGGCGGATCCAGTAACAACGCCAATGGAAAAGTTGTCAAAAATTACGAGGATCTTCCAGCCAGCCCCTGGAGCCGCTTGAGGGATCGTCAAAGAGATCCAGCCAACAATGCGGTGAAGGAAAAGTTACCGGCTCGCTATCGAAATATCATCGAGAAGTATATCGAAGCCGCCAACGGAACTCAGAATTAATTAGACCTGGCCGACCTGGCCCCGATAGACAATCTGTCGTCCATGATGCCCTCCGTTGAGAGGGCATTTTTTTTGCGTTGAAATAAACGATTACGGCCCAACAATCGAAATAGGGGCGATGCAATTCCGTCTATTGGCTTGCGGGGTAAATTTATCAATTTTTTAGTCGGATCGGATTGAGATACTGAAGGTCACGGCGACTTCCACTAAAATAGCATCATGATGAGTTATCCTTTTCAAAAACTGATTTTACGTTCAATTTGTTTTTCGTATCTGTTTTTGATCGCGGTAACTGTCGAGGCCCGCCAAGATGTCATCGCTTCGATTGTGGACGGTACCAAGGTCACCGGACAAATCGAATCGATTGATATGGAAGGGAAAATTTCAGGCGATGGTTTTGCCGAAGTGAATTTTGCCGACATTGTTGCGTTGCAATTTGCCAACCAAAAATCCACGCCATCTGGTACTATTCAACTTCACACTCTCGCTGGAGGTGTGGTCAACGTCGATCAACCGATCGTTGAAGGTGATCAAGTTGAATTCCAATCCAAAATCGGGATTCAATCGTTGCCCTTTCAGTCGATTCGGGGAATCGTGTGGAAACAGTCCGAGATGGTAGATAATTTGTTAAAAAAGCCATCCAAAGAATTCGACCGAATTTGCGTCGTTTCCAATGACAAGGAAGGGGTTCTGGACGGCATCTTTGAAAAAATCACTGCCACTCACGTGCACGTGGAATACGCTGGAAAATCGCGAAAAATTCTTCTCGAAAAAGTGAATGCGGTCGTGACAGCGGATCTGGATCTTAGAAAACCAACTGGTTCTCTGGCCACGCTGACGGCAGTCGACGGATCCACTTTATTAGGTGTCATAAGTGCCTACCGAGACGGGGCTTGGCGGCTTGAATCAGCGGGATCGGATACGCTTGAAATTCCGTCCGAATATTTGACGCAGATCTCAATTGAATCCGACCGATTGCAATTCCTTTCTGATCTTGAACCTATTTCCGTTGAGCAGAAAACAACTTTTGCATTGCAGCGAAGTTGGCAACGCGACAAAAGCATTGAAAATAATCCCATTACTCTGTTATGGTCCGATGGCAGATCGAAGCAATTCAATAAAGGCATTGGCACCCAGGCATATTCACGGATTGAATTCGAGAATCGAAAAGGATTTGACAAATTTTCGGCCACGGTTGGGATCGACCGTGAAACGGAATCGCGAGGAGATTGTCGAGCGGTCGTCTTAGGGGACGGGATTGAGATTTGGTCGGAACGAATTTCGGGAACTGAAGATCCCAAAGAACTGGAACTTGATATTTCGGGAGTTCAAAAGCTATCCTTGGTTGTCTACCCTGGCGAGGCGTTTGACTTGGGGGATCACCTTAATTGGGCTAACGCTCGATTTATCAAAACACGCTAACATCATAAAACTTGGAAAAGACGCGGGCACGTAACACTTATGTTTGCTTCGTTAAAAGGAGTCTCGCTTGTGAGTATCCGATTCAGGAAATTTTTGTCGCCAGTTTTTGCCCTGTCGTTATTTTTAGTCAGCGTTCAGATCTCGACTAACCAATCGCTCTGGTCTCAAGAACAGCTTTCAGAATCCCAGTTGAAGCTGGTCGCCGCAGTAGAGAATGCCAGGATCCAGGCGATCAATCAAGTCATTGGTAGCGTCATCGCTATTTACGATGAAGGGCGTCAAGGAGGAGGTTCAGGCGTCATCATCGACCCAAGCGGGATCGCACTGACAAATCATCACGTGATAATGGGAGCTGGGATCGAAGGCTGGGGCGGACTTGCAGATGGAAAGCTCTACCGCTGGAAGTTGATTGGAACAGATCCTGGTGGAGACGTGGCAATCATCCAAATGCTTGGGCGGGATGATTTCCCATACGCCGATCTTGGGGATTCGGACAGGGTTCAGGTCGGAGACTGGGCCTTGGCGATGGGGAATCCATTTGTGCTCACCGAAGATCAGGTCCCGACCGTCACCCTTGGCATCGTCAGTGGCGTCAAACGGTATCAGCCTGGGGCAGGATTGAATCAATTGGAATATGGCAATTGCATCCAGGTAGACTCATCGATCAACCCGGGCAATTCTGGCGGCCCTTTGTTTAATTTGCAGGGCGAAGTGATCGGAATCAACGGGCGTGGGAGTTTTAAAGAGCGTGGACGAGTCAACGTAGGGCTCGGGTACGCAATCTCTTCCAATCAAATCAAAAACTTTATTCCCGACTTGCTGGCGACCAAATTGGTAGAGCATGCCACACTGGACGCGGTATTTACAGAACGACAGGGGAAAGTGGTCTGTTCCACGATCGATCGCTTTTCGCGAGTGGCCGAACTAGGATTGCAGCTTGGAGACGAACTGGTTGAATTTGAAGGCACTCCGATCCAATATGCCAATCAGTTCACGAATTTGATATGTACTATCCCCGAAGGTTGGCCGGTGGAATTAGTCATTCGAAAATCGGATGGTAGACTTCAAACGATTCACTCACGAGCCTTCGGACTACCTTACCAAAAACCGCCCAAACCAGATTCAGGGAAAAAAGGAAAGACAAAAGAAGAACAGCAGAAAATTAAGCGTCAGCTTGAAATGATTGCCCTGTTAAGTTCACCTCCCGGAAAAATTCGGTACCCAAAAGTAAATCAAAAGTTTGCCCGTTGGGTTTCTGCGAATTGGATCCAGGATACTCAGCCGGCCGAAGGTAAAGTTTTACATCTAAAGGATGCCGTTTATCGTTCTGGTGAGGAAATCGGGGAGCAGGAAATTTGGCTTGGCTCAAACGGTGAATTTAGAATTCATTGGCTGGTCAACGGTGAACAAGAAAAATACTTCCATTGGGATGGTCAGAATTTTTATCTGATTCTCGATGGAAACAAACAGCAACTAACCCTTCAAGAAGCCAAACAAACGTTACCCATCATTCAGGGACTTGGCATTCTAGCCCATCAAGATCCAAATCCACTTGCGGTCATGGGGTCGCTGATGATCGACGGAAGTGGAAAATCGCAACAGAAAAATGCTTGGCGAATGAGCTATCACGATAGCGGCACCGGTCCATTTTATTGCTGGTTGCAAATGTATAGCGACGACGGACGGCCACAACCCAAACTCTTGAAATTATCATCGACATTGGACGGCACTGAATCCGGAGCGGTTCTTTTTTCAGACTGGCAATTGGTGGATTCGATAGAGTTCCCTTCGGAAAGAAAATTAGTTGAAGGTATCGCCGAAAAAACTGAATTAAGAATAGTGAATAGACAGTCCCAGTGGATC
>JBCCSJ010000334.1:0-6005 GCA_039200505.1 Planctomycetota bacterium
CCTTGGAACCATCCCACAATCTGATTGGCGTATTCCTGATAGATAGGTTCTAACAACAACCTGGAAAACTCGTCGCCGTTAAAATCGAACTGATGTGACAACTGGTCGATTTTGAGTTTATCGCGTTGGAACGCAGTTTGAATATTTGACCGATAGTCGGCCAATCGTTTTTCGATTTTTACCAATTCCGAACCCAGATTCTCTGTCTCGACCCTAGCCTTATTAAATTGGTTCACAATTCGATTTGGTTTCACACGAAGCGGGTTGTCTGGAAATCTGTTCCGGTTGGATTTCTCAATCTCCAATCGCAGTACCTGCAGTTGACCAATGGATTGCTCAGCGGTCTGGATATCCTGAAGGATTTTGGAGTCCGTCCCATTCACTTTGGAAATGGTCAGGCCGACATTTGACAGGTCAGGGCTGGTAACTGGTGTAAGTTGATCGATCCATCGTTGGATTCGTTCCTGTTCGGAATCAAAAACCTTAGGCTGCCAAACTTCGTCGGGGTCAGGGATGCTGGAAACCAATTGATCAGATGCAGGTTGAGTTCGGGGGGCCCCAAAAACGACTTCGCTCATCTGGCCATAGTCAATGATGAATTGGCGATTCAGCAGTTCCCTCGGCTGCAGACTGAAGTAGGCCATATCGGCCTGAATCAGGTTCTTCATCGGATTTCTCGGATCCGACATCGTGAATTCTTTGATGTAGACCTTCTGGTTTCTCAGGCTAACCCGAATTTGACCGACTTCGACCTCGGCTCCCGTCGCATTTTCAAGATTGTGAACAATGAGGTATCTCGCGATAGGATCTTTTCCAACCCAGATTAGTAAAACTACCAAACCGAGTATGATCAATCGAGGAATTAAGTAGGCCAACCGCTTCATGAAAGTCAGTTCTGTCAAAAGTTTTCTGTCACTGGTTTTTCAGGTTCCACTAGCCAAGCGAAAAATTGGCTGCGTGAAATTTTTTCAGCAAACATTCCACCGAATCTTTCGGTGACGGTTTTTGCAATCCAATAGACCGGAATAAAAAGAGCAATTCCGAATACGACGGACCCGGTCACGACTGTATTTTCGATTTGCAACCACGCGGTCCCATCAAGTTGCATCAATTTGGCCAACCAAAATTCGGTTGGGTCATACGTCAGAACTCGGATCCCGATCCAATGAGTAATGGAATCGAAGGCTGGACTGACAATCGAAGTCAACAGTCCGGTCACCCCGGCACCTAACAAATTTGCGTTCGAAAGCAAAGTGATTAAAAAGATCGCATAGGGGATCGCTGAGGTTTTCGGCACTAACCCAATGAGCATCCCTAAAGCAATTCCAAATGCAATTTGCCGCGACGTGTCAAATCCGCGTAACGATGCTAAAAAAAGCCGCCATGTATTGGCAAACAATTCCACTTAAGCCCCAGTCTGGTTGGTTCTGATATAGGATCTTGAACATCTCGTCCTTTGGAAAAGGACTTATCGGCGAAGATCTGTACCGAATCCAGCAGCGCGTGTCGATGGAGGTTTGCCGATTTTTGAGGAAAGTAGTCAAAGAACCCAAAATTTGATAAGCAGGGTAATTAGGGTCAATCCAGTGACATCAATTAGCGGCTACCTTGCAGGCTAGAAGTTGATTGCCGAATCTGTTATCACCCAGTCGTCGATGAATCCATCATCTTTTGAAAAGAGTGGTAAGATCCTTCGTCGATTGAATTGGCTCAGGAAACTGAAATTCCAGAACCAGGATTTGGATTGAATTGCTCTAAGATGACTCGTAATCAAATTTGGAAATTAGGACATGGCCGAAGATAACAACATATTTGCGGACGGAATTGGGGAAATTAACTTATCAGGCGGCATGGTGCGACTGGATCTGGTAACTCTGGTGGGATCCCAAAATGATCCCGAAAGCAAGCCTCGTTTGGAAGTATCCAAACGGATCGTTATGCCTCCCGATGGGTTCCTAAGAAGCTTCAGTGCCATGGAAAACTTGGTAAAACAACTGATCGATGCAGGTTTGGTCAAGCCAAGAGATGGGGAAACGGGTGGTCAACCTGCACCAGCCGCACAACCCGACAATCAGGGTGGGGCTAAATCTCCCAATTTCTGATGACTTTCTAAATTATCCTGGGTTTCGTAAATATAATGGAATTTATCTTCGCGGGGCGGCGTCACACACCGTGGAGAGTTTAACGCTTTTTGGTTAATTCCATTTAAAAAAGAGATCCCAGTAATGGAAAACAATAACCCACCTCAGGTGATTATTGCATCACAGGTCGTCGATCTGCTGGAACAGATTCAACTTACCAGCATGTTTACAGTGATCGACCCCGACGAGAATTCAGAGGTCACCACCTTCTTTTTCCGAGATAACGGAGTGGGTGGTGGTCGTTTCTTAAGAAACAATTCTGAATTGGCTCCCAACGTCTGGCACCAAGTTTCGTCTCAGTTCGTTTCTCAAATCGTTTACGAAGGTGCCGGCTTCGATTCGACTGAAACTTTCAGCGTCCGAGTCGAGGATGGTCTGTTTACCAGTAACTTGGCAACAGGCCAGATCACGTCCGGCAACGCTTCCCCTGTAGTTCAGACGACCAATGGGCGAGTGGCAGTTCTTGAAGACGTTGCCGTTGAAGACTTCTTCACTGTTACCGATGCAAACAACGACCCAATCGTCGGATACTTTATCGTCGATCGGGACAATTCTCCTGGCGGTGGTCGTTTGGTCGACTCCACCGGACAAGTTTTCCCTCAAGCCGAATACATCTATGTTTTAGCACCGGAACTTTCGACAATTCGGTATCGAGGAGCCGTCGATGGGCCTCGTTCGGAACAGATCGGAATTATCGCCTTTGACGGATTCAGCACCAGCGAAGTGGCTGAATTTACAATGCGGACCACGGCTAAGCCGACCGTCACAGACTTCGAAGCTACCGTTTTAACGAATCAGCCCAAAGTCGCGACCGAGATTTTCACCGCCAACGACAACGACGGTGACCCAATTCAGTTCTACATCGTCAACGATTACGACCCCTCGGCAACATCAGGTTTTTGGAGCCTAAACGGAGTTCGGCAGAATGCTGGATCTTGGTTCGTCGTTCAAGCCAGCGAGTTGGATCAGCTTACCTGGACCGGCGGATCCGTCGGACCAGTGGATGAACTGGTTGGAGCGATGGCTTTCGATGGATTCGAATTTGGCGAAGTCTTCAATTTCACCATTCGAACGGTGACTCCCCCTGAAGTTGATGGAATCGACTCTGCAGTTAAAGCCAATCACTACCTCAACTTCTTGACCGGTGGCACATCGCCACTGTCGGGCACGATGCCCGCCGGTTCAGGCCCTGTCGTGACCTCGTCAGATGCTGATGGCGATCCGATCGAACGGTACTTGTTGAATACATTTCAAACGAGCCCTTTGACAGGACAATTCTACTTCGATTCGGCTCCGATCGGCCGAGGTCAGTATTTCAGTATCGCGGCCGCAGACCTGGGTCGACTGGAATATCGCGGTGGATCATTTGGAGAACAAATCAATAATCTTGGTGTTCTAGCCTTGGCCAATAATGTGTGGAGCGAAATTGATTTCTTCAATGTGACCACACTAGAAAACGAATTCGCACCGGACCTCACAGCGTTCAACGCTACCGCAAGATTGGGAACCGTTTTTGGTCTTAGTTCTTTGTTCACCGTTTCCGACCAAGACGGCGACATTCCGCAAACGGTTCGTGTTTTCGATACCGGTGTTTCTTCCACCAGCGGGTTTGTCACTCGATCAGGCATTCCCATTCCTGCAGGTGAGTGGCATGAATTCGCTTGGGAAGACCTATCGTTGTACCAGTATAACTTTCCTAATCAGTCGAGCAACGAAATCCTCCGTTTCCAAATCAGCGACGGAGTCCGAGTCAGCACCGTTGAATCCTCAACCCTGGTGGCTAATCCAACGCCGACAATCGAAGTTTTGGACAATGATATTTCGCTCGATACTCTGGAAAACATTGCGGCATCGCAATTCTTTATCCAAACCGATGGCGGTTTACCATTCACTCGTTATCAGGTATACGATTCCGTTGCATTACCTGAGAGCGGTAGCTTGTTCTTGAGAGAGCCTGGGTCCGGTAACCTTGGCGAAAATCTACAACAGGGAATTGTTCACACACTCACCGCGGAAGAATTCTCGCGGCTTGATTTCGAAGGTGCTGAATCCGACTTTGGCCGTTCGATCGACCCCATCATCGTTCGGGCAACCAACGATGTCACCGGCTGGTCAGAGTGGCAACGAATCAACGTCAATTCTGACCCAGTGGGTAATCTTTCGGTACAGACTGGCGGAACTTACTTCGACCAGAGAGCAGCACCGGGAGAGCCAGTCGTTATTGAATACACTTTCATCGATGGTGATCCGGGCGGAGGTCCCTATCCACCAATGCCAAACTACTATGTCTGTCGTCCAACCACCCCTCCCGCTGGGG
Source organism: Planctomycetota bacterium (assembly GCA_039200505.1). Classification (GTDB taxonomy): domain Bacteria; phylum Planctomycetota; class Planctomycetia; order Pirellulales; family Pirellulaceae; genus Mariniblastus. The sequence continues at coordinate 4,459 of JBCCSJ010000334.1, forward strand.
ACGCCGAATGCAGTAATGGTGGAAATTCGGATGAACATCCACTCACTCAACCAATGAGAGCCACCTTCCGTGAGGTAGTTGCCGAGTTCGAAAGCATTTTCAATGTTGACTTTGTAGAAGTTGATTTTGAAGGAACTGGGGCTGAGTATGTAACCGCAGTTGGACTAGCGGTACTTGAGACCACTGATGTCCCCGGTCCTCCACCGACCCGGTTCGAAGCCGGATGGGCTTATCAAGTCCCATTCCTCTCAGACCGATCTGTTGGTCTTCAATCTAAACTGGGTGACATTTGGTTTGAGCGGAGCGTGTTCGACCCTAACGCCGATGTCGATGTTGGTCTCGGTTCACAATTCCGAGAGAGCGTCGTCGAAGGTCTGGCGAAAATGCTCGGTCTGGGAAGTCCAAATCGTCCGACCAATCCGCTCTCCATCTTCATGGAATTCGAGTACAACTCGGTGCTAACGACGATCAACGACAACAACTTCAACCCTCTATCGGCACACCCGGAAAACCCGAGTTCGCTTTCCCTTTATGACGTGGTCGAACTCCAAAATACTTACGGAGCCAACACAGACTTCCGAACGGGAGACGATCACTATGGGAACTTCTTCTCTGGTAGCTACCCCCACTTCGTCAGTAACGAAGAATCTCACCAAACTACAATTTGGGATGCGGGTGGAGTTGACGTTCTGAATTACACCTTCCACGTTGCCGACGAAACGATCGACTTACGAGAAGGTCAGTTCAGCACCATCAATGGCGAAGTTCAAGCGTTGCGGATCGCCTACGGTACCCAATTCGAAAACGCCCGGGGTGGATCAGGCAGCGACACGATCATCGGAAATGAAATTCCAAACTTGCTATTCGGAAACGATGGTAACGACGTCTTTACCGGGAATGGTGGCAACGATGTGCTTCGCGGTGGAGCAGGGGATGACACGTACAACTGGTCGCTCGGTGACGGATTCGATCTGATTCGCGAAGAAGGGAACGACGGCGTCGAAGAGATTAAAGTCTTCAACGCGACTGGTGATCTAAATGAATTCCGAGGCGACATTTCTTTCTCCAAACAGGGGAACAGCCTGTACATCAACCTGCGGTTCGATCGGCTCGAAAGCCAAGGTGCGATTTGGATTCAGGACATGGGCGATGCAGCCAGCCAAGTCGAGCTTTTGGCGATCCATGATCAAGCCGGAAACCAGATCGGAAACAAACTTGATCTCCTTTCGGTCTGGGCAACGGTCGGATCTCAAGAAACGTTCTATCAGATCACCAACGTCGAAGGTGACAATGGAGGATTCTTGGGAGTGCCTGCTTAAAACACCCCATTTTCACACCAAAACGATCTTTCGTCACAACCGTTAATTTCTTCACCCCGTTGGCTGCCCAACGGGGTTTTTTAATCGATCCAGATGGCGATTTGGCAGGAACTTCGCAGCAGAAAAGAGGTCGAATCATCTTGTAGGAGATTCCATAACCTACAATTTGGCTCATTAAATCCAAAAATACACGGATCCAGTTTTCAATTGAATTTGTCTTGGGCTAAC
>JBCCSJ010000335.1:0-5999 GCA_039200505.1 Planctomycetota bacterium
CAACAAGTAAGATTTCGCAGATTCGGCAGAAACTCGCAAAAAACCCGGAAAAAAGCGGGGGTTGAAGAGGGTGACTGAGGGGATTCGAACCCCCGACCCCTGGAACCACAATCCAGTGCTCTAACCAACTGAGCTACAGTCACCATACGCGAAGGGCAATACAATTCGCCATCGGGACGCCAGATTCTAAACCTGCCCACTGGTAGCGTCAACTCAAAACATCCTACCCAATTGACATCAACGACCTAAAACCTGGATGTCAGTTAAACCTCAAAAAGGAAAATGATCGGATAGCGGTTCCTTGGACAAATCGACGAGGAACTTCCCGAGTCTTCGGACCACGATCTCCATCATCTGCTCTCCCTTTTTAGCGGTCGCCAAATGCGGATTCCCCGATCCTGAGTTGGTCGTCAACAGATGCCAAGGACGAGTGATCGAAACCCATCCGCGGTTGATCGCTTCGATTTTGGTCGGTCGAACAGATCCCTCGTCGGCAAGCAAATGGCCATCTTCGGTCCGAGCGATCTTGTCAGGAAAATAAGCTAAACCAAATGAAGTTTCCATTTCGCCCGCATGATCTTCTGGATTTTCAAAAATTTCCGAATACGAATCGACGAAACACTGGTACCAATTACAAAGAAATAGGTGGGCTTCGTTTTTACCAGCCATCTCACGAAGGTACGGCTTCATTCCGTTCCCTCCATGGCTATTGAGCAAGACGATTTTTCGAATCCCGTCGGTCAGTAGAGATTCGACAACATCCGAGATGACCTGCCACAAAGTCGTCGGATTCAAATTAATCGCTAGAGGAAACTTTTCCATGTTGGTTTCCGTTCCAAATGGAATCGTCGGAAGCAGCACCACTTTCGCTCCTGCTTGATGGGCGGCTTCACAAATTTTTTCACCCACGATAGTGGCTTCAAAAAGATCGGTACCATAAGGCAGATGCAGGTTGTGAGGTTCCGTTGCTCCAAGCGGCAGCACAGCGACTTCGTATTTCTGATCCTTGACTTGCCCGAAATTACTGTCTGCCAAAATCCACGGTTTCATTTTTTTCACTCTCTTTAGGGCGTGATTGAAGTGTTGGGCAACTGAGTTTTCAACCATCCAATCGCGGCTTGGCTGGCCGAAGTGTTGGTCAGATCAATGAAAACCAAGCCTTTCAATTTTGCCAAATTCTTGATCCCTTCATCAGTGATTCGAGTCGATGACAAATGGAGAGTTCTCAGCGATTTCAGCCCGCCAAGATAAACCAGATCGGCGTCGGAAATACTTGAGCCGCTCAAATTCAAGTCGTCCAAGATCGGAAAATCTCCAATCCGTGACAATGCTTCAGAGCCAAAGGTGCAACTTGTTAAAAACAATTGCTGCAGTTGTCTGCATTGAGTCAAACTTTCAAGATTCGACTTTGAAATTGAATTTGACGACAAATCCAACCATTTCAAATTGTTACACTTGGCAATCGCATCAAAAGCATCCTGCTTCAGTTTGGCCCCCGGCAACGACAGCTCAGTTCTTGCCTTAAAATCTGACAAATATTTGGCGACGGAATCGGATTCCACTTGAAGATACTTGGGATATCTTTGATCCCACTCGTCAAATGTTTTTCCAAGGACCTTTTCAAACGCACCTTTCTTGATCCGCCCCTTATACATCAGTCGAAAAAACTGGACCAAATTTTGTTGGTGGATTCCTTCTACATCGTTCATCAACATATGAGTTAACCCCGATGCCTGGGTGTAAATTTGGACCAAATCCGAGCGTCGCTGCAGCTCCGTTCTTCCAAGCGACGACAATTCTTTGATGGGAATGTAAGCACCCTCCAAAATTCGGCGGATACGAGAAAATTGCAGTCGGCTGGCGTCAAATCCACCTAACGTTACATAATGTCCGTGATCGACCAACGACTCGAAATAGGTAGCTATTCCTTCGTCCAACCAAACGAAACTGGACTCAAGACTCTCCCCACGCGCCCCGCCAGCCTCTCTAAATAACTGATGGGTCAATTCATGCCGCCACGTGGATTCTTCCCCGTCATAGAAAAAAGAACACTTCTGATCTTTGCTGTAATAGCCGCGAGAGACTTCGATCCCGCGAACCAGCGGGCTTAGCTGCTTCAAATACTCATTCCGATCCACGAAAAAGATAATGCGAAATTTTCGAGAGGATGACCTTAACGTTCCGTTCCCAGCCAACCAACGTTTGACCGTTCCTGGGCTACTCCAATATTCGAAAAAGACCTGCCGCCAAACCTGGTAGCTCTGTTCGAGTTGCTCGGCTAGGTAACGCGTTCGTTCCTCGCTGGCGTTCGATTCAATCTTGAAATGCGGTGTCGACACCAAGATAAATGACTTGGCCTTCCAATTGACGATGTCGTGGTCACGCCGAGAGGGAACTGAACGCATTCGATCCGAAGCTACTCTCCAACCACCGTCGACTTTTTTATGACCCAGAACTTTTCTGGCCTGCCTATGATCACGGTCATAAAAAAGAACGTCATGCAAAAACTGGAACGCCATCGCTCCTGCATCGCGATCAGCCGCATCTTTTGCCAACTCAAACAGGCGTTCTCCATGGTCGACTTTGACTCGATTGATTTTGTCCAGCCACAGGTTAAATTCGTCCGACACATTGGGCAAAGCGGTGGGCATCGAATCTTCACTTGGCAGCGTGATGTATTGCCGTCCCGGATCTCGGTTAATGGCGAGCTTTTTGGTTTCAACAACTTGGCGGTCCAGTCCATTTTGCTGACACCATTGAACGACTTGATCGAGATCCTTTAAGAACAGAGCTTCGGTTTCTAAGCGGCGCAGTCGCCAGTTGATTTCGCTCGTTGACTCCTGATTCTGATTGAACGCTTTTTCGTGAACACCGCTGCCTGAAGAAATTGGCAAAAGTGTATTTTCAGATTCGGAATTTACTCCCCAACTAGAATACGATCCGAACCAGGCAAGGACGACGACTGAAATCCACGGTAACCCTAACATCTCGCCTGCTTCCTTTTGTCTTGAGAATTCCGCCCCCATGGATCCCTGTCAAATCAAGCTACAGAAAAATCCAGACTTTTAATGTGGGGACCGGAATGTAATACTTGACTCTGATGGCCATGAAGATGTTGTCTGGCGTTTTTGAGAATTACCATTCAGTTTTGGAGCGTCTATACCGTTTAGGGATCAGCCGAACCAATGGGTAAAAAAATGACTTGGTCCATCTCCACTCCAGTTGTGGCATCTCGCCTACGTTTTTGATTCTGGTGTATCCGTACCCATTAACCTCTATCCAATTGGTTTGCGAATGCAGTTTAACGTCGATCGTAAAAGTAATTAACCCATCTTCTGTCGGCCTAAGATCAATTTTCTGCACCCATTCGAATATAGCCTCGCCATCCATCACAAGCCACATTTCGTTTGGCGATTTCCATTGGAGTTCGCTTGTGCCAATCACCTCGTTTCTCATCCGGCCGGTGACCCTCGTTTTTTCGACGAAGTCTTTTTCAGCCGCATTGGTTGCCAAAACAGCGAAACAGAAAATTAGAAAATATCCCTCATAGTCTGATATCCATCTGTCAGTATTGATTTGCGATAGCTGCCAGCCACCACGTCCGTCAACGCAAAGCCGTGGTTCGTTGTCGAATCGTTTTCCTGGGCAGGAGGTAAGTAGACGAAGTTTCATTCGACATTCTTGAATTTGTGCAAGCCGGATAAAGAATCCATGTAAGTCCCGGAATTAGGGCGAGTCGTTTGCGATTTTGCTGGTGACCGGCCCGAAGTCGATACCAAAGTATCGCTTCATTTATTCAAGCCTCAAACCCAAGGAAATTTGAATGAACATTATCGCAATCGACCTCGGCAAGTCCAACTCGATGTTTTGCTTTTAAAACACGGTAACTAACGAATATTCGACTGCTCTGGCTGCGACCGATCAGGGCTACTTTGAATCGGTACTCAGGAGTCAGCAACCGGATCTGGTAGTCGTCGAAGCTTGCGGCCCAAGTAGGTTCAAACGGTTGGGTGAATGATCTTTGCGACAAACTTGAGTTTAAGATCTTATGATTATCGCCTGTTCCACCCAAGACGAAGCCTGGCTGTACAAGACTGCAAAAACTCTGCGTCTCTGCGGCTCTGCGTGAGTTTACTTTACTGACAACTGGGAGCTAATTTTCCAATACTTACTGATGTTGGTCTGGCGTTGTTGCCTAAAACAGCAAAAGCTTTTTTAACACCCATCACTTTACCGCCTTTGAGCGATTACCAATCGAACGAACGTGAAATGGTATTGTCCGTGGGGCCTTGCAGCAAATCAACACAACCACACGTGATCTCGAATAGTGTCGTTCCGGTCGTTTTTTGAAACGCAGGAGAAAGAACTACTGAGAAAACTACATCACGAGGTGAGACATACTTGTGGGCACCGCTCCCTTCAAGCTCATCAAGCAAAGCAACTCACACCACCGGTATGCCAACACCAAACCAATGAGCCCTTTTAACCAAAAGAAAAAATTCAAATCTTCCAAAAAAACCTGTTTGACAAACCCGGTACTTCATAGTCGGCAGCGATAACCGGGCCGCGATGTAAGATTGACCACTTAAGAAAAAGACTGCCCGGCTTCGCGGTTCTTTTGCACCCCTTTGTTATTCGACGGTCGTCTTGGTGAACGACGGAAATAAGTCCGCCCTGATTCAGCTTCCGCTCGACGCAGCCGCGCGAAAATCTTTGCGACATCAAAATCGTCGGCAGCACCAAGTTCGTGACGAATGCGTTTTATCTCGGCAGTTGGGTCAGGAATCATCGTATGCCTCCAGCATTTGCTCCGGTGTGCATAGTGATGGCGGTTCAAACCCGCAATCACGGCAGATCGACTCAATTGTGCGAGTCGTCGATGGGTTAAGTATATGCTTGAAGTTCCACGAAGCCAAGAATTCAATTCCGTTGGTTTCCGTTGGTCGCTGCAATTGCGATGTGCGAAGCATCCCGTGGTTCAGATGCGGGAACCGCATGATCAATCAAAGCGTCCACCAGTGATTCAGCATCGGCTGACGACTGGATAAGCGGGATACCATCAAGAACCAGCATCCGTTCAGCAGCGGCAGTTGGATCACCCGCGTTGCATTCGTCAATTACAAGCTCTGAAGCAAAGATGTCATAGCGATCCAATGCCGTAGACCACCAGTTTCGAGTAACCGTCTGCCGCGAAGCAATCAGCGGATTTGAGTGGATGCGGCCAGCAATATTGCCAACCACCGTAGTTTCGATGTAAACGCTATTCATCTCGGCATTTTAGGGAATTCGTGCCGCAGTAGACAGTTGAGCGATTTAGTCACATAAAGAACCTATGTAAGTCCCGGGTTTGAGGGCGAGTCGTTTGCGATTTTGCTGGTGACTGGCCCGAATTCGATACCAATTGTATCGCTTCACTTATTTCAACCCTCAAACCCAACGATATTTTCAATGAGTATTATCGCAATCGACCTCGGCAAGTTCAACTCGATGTTCTGTTTCTACGACACTGTTACCAACGAACACTTAACCGCTCTGGCTGCGACCGATCGAGGTTACTTTGAATCGGTCCTCAAAAGTCAGCAGCCGGATCTGGTGGTCTTCGAAGCTTGCGGCCCAAGTGGTAGGTAAAGTGATCTTTGCGGCAAACTTGAGTTTAAGATCTTATGATTATCGTCTGTTCCACCCACGACGAAGCCTGGCTGTACAAGACTGCAAAAACTCTGCGTCTCTGCGGCTCTGCGTGAGTTTACTTTACTGACAACTGGGAGCTAATTTTCCAATACAGACTGATGTTGGTCTAACGTTATCTCAGTTAGGTTCGTTGGCTAAAACGGCAAAAGCTTTTTCAAATAACTCATCCTTTAACGCCTTTGAGCGATTCGAATCAAACGAACGTGAAGTGGTATGGATCCGTGGGGCCTTGCAGCAAATCAGCACAACCGCAAGTGACCTCGAATAGTCGTGTCGTTCCGATCGTTTTTTGAAACGCAGAAGAAAGA
>JBCCSJ010000336.1:0-5899 GCA_039200505.1 Planctomycetota bacterium
GCCGAAAATTGACTTGATGTCTCTAGATGGGGACCAGAATTCGAGGCGGTAATCACCAAGTTTTGAATTTCTCTCAGCAAAAATTTGGATTTGAATGGAGCTCTGGTCAAGATGTGAGCTGAAAACGGGCAATTTCTGCCAAAATTTCAATTGTCAAAGTCGCCTCGTCGATTTTCAGTCGGGCCGATTTGATAGTCCCTAACGCGGAGCCAGAAATTTCAATCGGCTCTACTAAGCTGATCAAAGCTGAGTAAAGCTCAGCATTGGCAAGGTCAAGCAGATTCAAAGCGTGTTCATAATCTGCGACCATGATTTCACTGCCCCGCGTGTAGACCCACGGTTCAATCTTCCCCGCCAACCTTGCCCCTTTATCGAGTCTGGATAATTCATTTAAAAACTGGCCCATCCCGCGATCCATCTGGGAACGACGGGGCAGGCGATCACTTAGCGATTGCGCAATGATTCGTTTCTTTTTTTCCGGTTTAGAAACAGCAATGGTGGAAAGAGTCGTCGAATTCTCTCCAAGTCCAGGCGAGTCCGAATGCAACTCGCCCAGACAGTATTGGCAAGGCACACACAAAAGGACAATAACTAATAGGCCGAAAACATACTTCAACCAACCCATGGAATTCTCCAAACAGTCTTGTGTGTCGTTTAAGCGAAAATGCGGGCATTCCGATTGGCGAGTTTCACCAAAATTCCTCTCGTAACAGAACGCTGACGAAATTCTGGCGAAGCCTACTATGCGGTCAAGTCAATCGACTTAGTCATGGCGTAGTCCGCTACAAAGCCTAGAAGTTGTCCCAGCCGATAATCCAAGCCTATCAAAACGATATTCCTAATGCAAATTTGTTTAAAATCGATCGACGTTGCTCAAATGATGCAACCGAGGTTCGAGGCAAGTCATTGCTTACGTCAAGTTTGTACATTGGCACCCGAGTCCTGCCAGAATCCTTGCCGATCATTTTGTTTTCTTTGCCGCAGAAGTGCCAATATGAAACGATTTGTTTTTTCGATCAGTACGCTAATTTTTCTAACGGGATGCAATCCGGAGCCGAAAAATATACCGACAGTCAAATCCGTTGCCACCTCAAGTGCCACCACACAGCCTGTTGAGGAGGACAACGTCGAACCAACTTGGCGACGAGTGGATTCCAACGAATGGTACGACCATTTTGAATTGGTATTAACCGATTCTGAGTCCATTACGTGTGCGGCTTTTCATAAGACGGATGCACAACTAGGCATTGGAATTGCCTTCCAAATCGCTATACTTGCTGATGATCGAAAATTCAAGTTTTTCACATTCAATGAGGCATCTCCAACCCAAAATCAAATGGAAATGCTCGAACCGCTTCTGCCTAAATCTCGAGTCCTCGAGTCTTACTCATTGATCAAATATTTTGAATCTAAACCAAAAGATACAGATCCCCACGCATTCGATGTCGAGTTCATGACGCAAATGCGACGCGATCAACCCGATGAAATCGAATAAGTCCTAACGCAACTCGCTTCCAAAAATGCAGCTTCTTCACTAGCGTCGATATAATGGAAAGAAGTGTTCTTCGAGCCAACCGGTGGCGGTTTTTGGCATCGACTGTTGCATCGAGTCTATCAGTTGGAATTTCCATTTATTTGTTAATCAATTGGTTTGAGATACCTTACGGGTGGGCCGTATTGCTGGTGGCGGTAAGGGCTTGGTTGTGGGCATGGACAATCGATATCCGAAATCTGGATGTTCGGATCGACGCAGAGAGTTTTACTGGCCCCTGTATGTTGTTTTCCGCAAAATCAACGACGCTTGCATTATCCGATATTGATCCGGAAAAAGTTTTTGAATTGTTGGGTGTTTTTTCGGTCGAGGATTCCGAGGGAAATGAAATAACGGGACACTACACATATTATTCTCCAGAAGATCAAGTGATTTTGCGAGAATTCATCCGTCATCTTCGTTAAGTTTCGCGAAACTGAAGAATGGCGGAACCGTTGCAATGCACGCTACTTCGGACCAGACTTTATCTCTTGCACGTCCTCTACCGCGATAGCCAGAATTCGAGAACTTCTTGTGCCGCTTCGGCGTCCAGTGTTTCGTGGGCTTCCAATTCGTCAGCCAACGCCGCGATTGCGTTCCAACACTTTTCGGAATTCAACACTTGGTAGATTTCGGTAACTTGCTGAGCCAGGATTCGGGATTGCGTTGCCCGACCGGAGATCAGTTCGCTGACCAATTGGCTAGCTTTCAGCCAGTCCCCTGAAGACTCCTCAGTGACTTCCCAATACTCATCTTTTCCTTGATAAATCGCTTCGGTCAAAGGACCGGCGATCAAAGTCTGAATCTCCCGTACCAATTGAGTTTTCCGACTAACTCCATTTTGCTTCCATGCTACTTCGGTGTTGCCATAAAGTCCGTCTTCTTCCGGTTCCACTGTCACACCAATTACTTTCCCACCAAGCATCGTTGCAATCACGGCATGTCCGGCTTCATGATAGGCGGTAACATCCAATTCCATGACAGTCTTTTCATTTCGTCGATAAGCATGATTCCTAGATTAACAGTAATTCAATGCATAGTGTAACATGGGGATGATTTGATTTACAAAACGGTCCAAAATGATTTCGCGGATCCATCCAAAATTACCTTTTCCACAAGGCATTTTTTCAATGATCAAGCTATTTTTTTGCCTTCTGATTTTCATCGCTTCCGGCTCAGTTTGGACGCCCCATTTCTATGGGGCCAACCAGGAAAAGACTCTGATTTTCGAAGACGATTTTAATCGAAATGAATCGGTCGAATCGAAAGAGGAATTGGGCAATGGTTGGCAAACCAACAGCAAGTCACGAGCCAAAGGGAATAAGCAGGCGGACCTCCGCGATAGCACTCTACACATCTACCGCCATCAGGTTGCTGACCATGGTGTTTCGGTACGACACCCTATCGAGTTTCAAGATGGTCGAATCGAAATGAAGTTCAAGCTCGAAAACAAAGGCGATTCTTTGGGCGTCAACATTGCCGACATGAAAGAGAAATCAGTCCACGCAGGGCATCTGTTCAAAGTAATTGTCAAACGGAACCAGCTTGAGATCGCTGATTTAAAAACAGGAGTCATGGATTTAGCAATTCGAACGGCTCGAAAAAGCGGCAAGGAACTTTCGGAAAGCCAAAAGGAACAACTGAAAGGTAAATCCAAAAAGGTGCCCGTGAAACTAAATCTGAATCAATGGTATGAATTTGCCATGCAGGTAACTGGCGAATCCTGCGAGGTGTGGATTGATGGTCAGTCACATTTTAAATTCTCATCGCCCGGTATCGGGCATCCTACCAAACAAATGTTACGATTGGCGATTGCGAAGCAAGTGGTCATCGATGATTTAAAAGTTTATCGAATCGATCAGTAGGAGATTCTAAAACATTTTTGCTATTGGATTACGATCTGCCGTTACTTCGGGACTAACGATCACGATCTGCATTCGCAATGATATCAATCATTTCAGCCACGAAGTGGCGATCGAATGTAGCCTTGGGCGTGGAGTAGAGCCCGATATTCGTTAGTTTATGATCAGGAGATTGGCTTTTTTGATCAGGAGATTGTCTCATGGGTAATTCTGCCGCCCCATCCGGGGCTTAGAAATTGATTAATTATTAGACCCTGGGCTGACGCCCAGGGCTACAATCTGCCGTCCCTTTGGGACTTACGATGACGATCATGGACATGTGATGCTTTTGAGATTGGGCTTTGATCTGCTGATTTTTCGGGACTAACGGTCACGATCTGCTGTTACTTCGTGACTAACGATCACGATTCACATTCGCACTGATATCAAGCATTTCAGCCACGAAGTGGCGATCGAATGTAGCCTTGGGCGTTAGCCCAAGGAATCCGAATCAAAAAACAAATGAAGTCCTGAAGGGACGACAGTCAGAGTCTCACCAACGGAGCCAATCTGCATCCGCAATGACATCAAGGCTTTGAGCTACGAACTGGCGATCGAATGGTTCCTTGGGCATGGAGTAGAGTCCGATATTCGTTAGTTTTTGATCGGGGATTGGCTCATAGGTAATTCTGCCGCCCCATCCGGGGCTTAGAAATTGATTAATTGTTAGACCCTGGGCTTACCGCCCAGGGCTACAATCTGTCGTCCCTTTGGGACTTACGATGACGATTATGGACATGTGATGCTTTTGAGATTGGACTATGATCTGCTGATTTTTCGGGACTCACGATCACAGACTGCTGTTACTTCGGGACTAACGATCACGATTCACATTCGCACTGATATCAAGCATTTCAGCCACGAAGTGGCGATCGAATGTAGCCTTGGGCGATAGCCCAAGGAATCCGAATCAAAAAACAAATGAAGTCCTGAAGGGACGACAGTCAGAGTCTCACCAACGGAGCCAATCTGCATCCGAGACAACTACGAGAATGGTCGCAGAACAATCTTCCAAGAGATAAAGCATCTGTAATTGGCCTATCGTCGTTTTAATTAAACGACGACTAGCCCAATTAATTAGAGCTCAAAAATCAGATTAAGGATCTAGGGGCACGGCCTTGCGATAGCCTTTTCGAAACCGATGGTTTGAATACAGAATCACTTCAAAATACTCTACCCCTCGGGCGTTTAGCGGTTTTCGGTCGGGTTTAGCGCGTGTTCACTCACTGAACGTTCGTGACATTCCATCACTAAATTTGGAACGAAGCGGATTAGATAAAAATTCGGCGGTTATAAATGATCCACTCGATGGTGGTAACTACTAGAACGGCCACCAGGATCCATCGCCAAAAATCTTTTCGCGATGGCTGTCTTTCGGTTTTTCCTTTTAATTCCTCATAGCCTAATTTCAACTCATCCACAACTTCCAGGTTGCTTTCTCTTGGATCGAGTAAGTTGACAGCAAACATCTGGCTGGTTTCGGACTGTCCTTCGCCCACGATATCGTAAACGCCAATCGTTTTAGCGTTTGAATAGATGTAAGAGTTATCCGATCTCAATTTAACGTTGGTTTGGTCACCCGCGGGGTTGGTTACATCGATCGCTTCGTAAGGAAATTGCGTGCGTATCTTTACCAGTTGCCCAGGGGACTGATTAATTGATTTTGCAAATGAAAAACGAGTCCCTAAATTCAACATGAGGTTCTGGATGAATACTGGAAACCCAAGATTTCTTGGCCAATCTGTGTTGATTGAAATATCTCCATCATCCTCGTAAGTCACCAGGGGAAATCCGATTACAAGATCTTCGAATCCGCCCCTGGGAGCCACAGACATAATGGAACCCTTTAGCGATTCGACCAGTAAAATACCGCCTTTGGGAACCCGGTGAACCAATCCCTCAACAATATTGACATTGCCCATGGGGACATCGAAAAGGATCGGGTGATTGTTGTTAAAATCTACGATCGGCAAAGTTTCGGCTTCGTCGACCAATTCCCACCGATCTTCGGGTGGTAGAGATCCCCAAAAAATCGTATTGCACGATGGCATGGTTTCCGGCTGGCACTGGTCAAAAATGATCAAATCATACGCACCGAGTACCGAGTCTTTTTTGAAATCTTCGTCTTCGAGAATGCTGCGATTCTCGAATTCGATGTTGGATACTTTTTCGATGAACTCGGTTCCCATCGCGAATCGCAGATATTTTGGGTAGTCGGAAATTACCAAAACGTTGGCCAGATTGGCCGGATTTAAAACGGCGTGGGCAACGTTGTCGATCGGATAGATATCTTCGTTTTCGATTTCGAGCCGAATTGGAACAGGCGATTCCAAGCCGGTGGCAAAATTGGATAGATCAAAACTCAAGGGAACTGAGTTTCGACCGGCAATATCTTTTTCACCTCTTCCCGGCACAACCACCGTCCTTGCGTCCTGCAATTCATTATTCACATATAACGCCAGGTCGA
>JBCCSJ010000337.1:0-5896 GCA_039200505.1 Planctomycetota bacterium
CGATTCTCTTTTTTAAGATATTTTAAAATGGGTTGAAGAAAGTCGACTGCATTTTGGTTCAAAAAAGATTCGTGCTTTCCCAAGATTTTGATCAATTGAGTTTTCGTTTTTTTTCCGGTGATTAGATCGATATAGACTGTTTTAAACAGTTTGGGATTCAATTCGAGTGCTCGGTAGATTGCTGAATGCTCAAAAACTTCACCGTGCCGAATCACTTCTAAACAAGCCAAGCTGTGAGCGGCCGACAGCAAACCTTCTTTTCCCAATTCAAGATCATTTTTCCTTTCTAGTCGTTTGCGGACATATCGCGTTGCACTAATCAACCAGGTTGTCGCAACCAAAGTCTCTTGATCCTGATCTTTTTCAGCTAAAGAGTTTGCGGTGTCGAACCATTTTTCGATGGATGGATCATTGCAGTAGACGAGCGATCGTTTGGCAAAAAAATTAAATGAAAAAGCAGTGCGAGAAGTTCCTTCGACCATCTTTTTGAATCGCGACCTGGGAATGAGTTCTACGTGAACATTGATCCCATTTTCAACGAAACAGCGTGAGATTTCTTCATCGTTACCGTCACTTTCAAGTCGTTTTGTGACACCATCGATTTCGATAATCCAAAGGCTCAAAACATCTTTGTTCCAGATCAACGATTCTTCGAGACCGCCAACCATTACAGCCGCAAGAATGTTTCGATCTTTTGAAATTCTTTCGCAGAACCGGGACAACGCTTCCTGAAATTGTTCAGTTAAATCAACAGGATCGAATTTGGGTGTTTTTGGCAATCTTCAATTCCTTGAAGTCAAATCGTGATGGGGCCAATCAGAGCGGCTAATCATTTGAGTCCGCGGCGTCAGGTTTTTGCCCCGGATTGTGTTGAGAGTAAAGATGAAAGGCACAATCTGGGCCGACCATTTTCATGGCCAGACGAGCAGGCACCTTGATCCCTTGATTCATCACTAATTTTCGGTAGTGATACCTTCGACGAACCGCGTCTGGATCCCGATTGACGTCTTTGTCATCACCAAGGTTAGAATTACATGAAAAAGACATGTTAGTTGTTTAAATCATTTTCTTTAGAATTTGACAAGCTTATTCCCAAGCCTTGACCGTCGGCAGGAACGCAATGAGGCGGCTGCCTCGACAGTATCCGTTTTGATGGTGAATTTAAAAAGCCCGAGGATTGCTCGGGCTTGAGTACTAACCAGGATTTTAACAAAACAAGTATGGTGGAGTGAGGATTCAACTTCACCGACAAACCGAGTGACAGGTTACCTGTTCGTGATTAGCTAACTGGAACGGGTGCATTATCGTGAATCGAATATCCATTGTAGTATTCGTGACGTACCATTTTTTGAGTCGATCCGTCAGCGTCGGCTGCAACCATATTTTTTGCATCCCAATTTACTTTTTCACCTGACCAAACCGCCAAGTTTCCTAACAGAATGGTTTCGCTTAATGGGCCCGCGTATTCAACAAATTCCGAAACCGTTTTTCCCTCTCCTTTGATCGCATTAGCGAATTCGGTGAAGTGACCGGGCGATTTCACGAATTCGATATCCTTAAATTCTGAAAAAGGACTCGACTGTCCGTCTTTGGATGGGCGAGTAATTGTCCTTTGACGTGTGAATTCACCATCGACGATCATACCGGTTGTTCCCGAAACTTCTCCGTAGTCACCGGGCGAATAAAATTTACCTTTTTCGCCCACAACGAGGGCGGCACTTCGATAGTGTCTGGCTCGTTTTGGATTCTTTTTATTAGGCTGTTTGGGAAGATCGCTCATCAGATCATTTCCAGGGTTCTCGCCACCGTCGTACCAGAACATTTTCAATGCTGGTCGACCGTTGAGTTCTGGGAATTCAAAAGTGATTTTCGACTTCGATGGGTAGCAGTTTTTGTCGTGTTTGTCGCAAACCGCTTCGACCGAAGTTGGGAATTTTAAATCCAATGCCATGTAGGACATGTTCAAGGTGTGACAAGCCATATCGCCCAAGGCACCCGTTCCGAAAGCCCAAAAACCTCTCCATTTGAAAGGGTGAATTTCGGGGCTGTAGGGGCGATTCATTGCAGGACCGATCCACTCTTTCCAGTGGACATTCGAACGGCGGGCTTCCCATTCCGATTCTTTGCCAGGTTCAGGCCCCTCTTTAACCTGCAAACCGAAGCTTTGCGGCCAGACCGGTCGATTTGTCCATACATGCACCTCTTTGACATCGCCAACGATTCCTTTTCGAATCAACGCCGCCGACTCTCGCAGATTACTCAGAGCGGTCCCTTGGTTACCCATTTGAGTGATGACGTTGTTAGCTTTGGCAACCTGCCCCATTAATCGAGATTCTTCAATCGAATGAGTCAAAGGTTTTTGGCAGTAGCAATGTTTACCCATTCGCATGGCCATTAACGCAGCGACCGCGTGGGTATGGTCCGGGGTACTGACGGTGACGGCATCAATTTTGTCGCCCATCTCTTCGAGCATTTTTCGAAAATCAAAATAGGTCTTGGCGTCGGCGAATTCCTCTTTTTTCTTGCCGAGAATTTCTTCGTCGATATCACACATCGCAACAACGCGACCATGTTTACCAGCATCTGTTGAATCGCTTGCTCCTTTGCCACCCACTCCAATACACCCAAATCGAATCTCTTCCAGCGCTGAGATGCTTGGCTTCAGGGCAACACCACCGGCAACCCAGGCTCCCATCCCGAGTGCAGCCGTTGATTTTACAAATTCACGACGATTGGTTTTGTTTGACATTTTTACTCCAAAACAGTGCAGTCAATTGGGCAGGACCGAATTTGGATGCACACCATCCAAGTAATTGTTTGTGGACAATTTGCCCCTGAATACCCAATAAGGTAGCCAAGATTCCATTACGATTCAATTATGGCCCCGTTTTATTTCTCGGCGTTCTCTCGCATGCGATCTACGATCTTTTGCATTTCAGCTCGCTCTTTTGGCGATTCAAGAATTAAGATTGCTCGATTCTCAGCCAATCGTGCCTGCCGCTGTCGGCCCATATCCCTCATGATCATCGCCTTATGAAGCATCGCTTCGGACCTTAGATCTTGCGGAATCTGTTGGTCGTCAGAAAAATCATCGAGGGTTTCAAGGCTGCCTTGCTGGTTACCCATGGAGAACTGAGCGTCCGCTTTGGCACTCACAAGTTCGGCCATGACATCCGGATTTGTTCTGGCATTACGAAGGCCAAGGTCAAAAATTTTGATGGCGTCTTGAAACTTGTTTTGCGTTTGAAACAACTCCCCCTTAGCCAAGTACAAATACAAACCATCTGGCTCTTTCAATATAGTCTGGTCCAGAGGATGCGGCGGCGTAACCGATAGAAATAAACAAAACTCTCAACATTGGCTGATGCAATCCTTGGCGGGGGAAAAAATTCCCCCGTAAGACTCAATCAGCAGGAGCCCTCAGCGGGCTCGAACCTGACGAAATGAACAGTCTGCGCTCAAAGCCCCAAAGAGTTAGTCCCTAAGCCATACAGCTTTGAGCTACAGATTTTGGGACTCCCCTAGCTAAAGGAGAAAGTGCGAGGACGACCTGCGCGAATATCAAAGCCGTTGATGTAGCCCACCGGATCAGAGGGATCGAACTCACGACCATCGATAAACACAGAGCCGGGCTCCTTCTTATCGCGCTCACCGGGATACTTAATGCCCAGCGCGTCAGCCACTTCCATATACACCGTGGGCGGGAAGACCTTCTCGATGATTTCATCAGCATCGGCAGGATATTCCTTAATATCCGGCAGCTGATTCCAACGAATCATCTGAGTCATTAGCCACACACCATGGGACTTCCAAGGATAGTTGGCGTTATCGGAACCGGTCATGTAGTCGGTCTCGATGAAGTTAAACAGGTTGAAGTCAGGAATTTCCTTCACCCGATCTTCTTCATCAAAACCACCGTAGTTGTAGGTTCCGGTCATGGACGCCTTAGCGTAGTCAACCTTGGCGTTCACGTAGGGACGGCGAGAGATAATCTCCACAATCTCCAGGCGGTTATCCATGACATCGCAGTACTCGCAAGCCTCGATGACAGCGGCAACCATTGCCTTGGCGGTGTTGGGGTTCTCGTCAATCCAAGATTGCATGGTACCCAAGACTTTCTCGGGGTGACCTTGCCAAACGTCGCGGTCAACGGTGGCGGTGAAGCCAACGCCGTCGAACACTGCCCGCTGGTTCCAGGGCTCACCTACGCAGTAGCCGTCCATGGTGCCTGCTTTCATGTTCTCCACCATCTGCGGCGGTGGAATCACAATCAGCTTGACGTCCTTGTCGGGATCGATGCCCATGGCGGACATCCAATACCGGGTGTTGTAGTTGTGCATGGAGGACGGGAACACCATGGCGAAGGTGGGGGGCTCACCTTGACCAGTGATGTACTTCTTGTACTCAGCACCGAACTCGTCGAAGTTGCTGTATTCGAACCAGGGGCGAATGCCTGCGTCCCAAGCTTTCTTGGACAGGGTCATGCCGTTACCGTTACGGTCCAGCATCATTAGCGATCGCATCGGCGCCTTATCAGGACCCAGCTCCGTCAACAAGGGCATGCCGCAAAGGGCGTGGGAGGCATCCAAGCGACCTTGGATTAGACCATCACGAACCGTTGCCCAGCTTGCTTCCTTACTGATGGTGACGTTCAAACCATACTTCTTAAAGAAGCCCTTCTCCTTAGCAACAACCAAGGGCGCACAATCAGTCAGAGGAATAATTCCGATGGTTAGGTCGGTTTTCTCCAAGGTGCCAAAATCAGGTACCTCAGCCCGTCCCAGGACTTCGCCCTCACCACCGGACTCACCCTCACCACCGGAAGACGAACTGTCGTCTCCACCACCGGTGCAAGCTGCAAATGTGAAGCCAGCCGCAGCCAAGCTGGAATACTTCAAAAATTGACGACGATTTAGAGTCATAGGTTCTTCTCTTTGGATGAAACCGCACGTAGTAGTAAGTCAACGATTAGCGGATTAAAATCACCAACAGGATAGTCACTTCAACGCTGAAGGCGTCGGGAAGGCAACATTAAGCTTTTAGAAAACTCGAGGTGCGATCACGGCAGACTGACCTGTTGGTAGATGGTGTGTTGATGGTGCTAAGAGGAGCGAACGACCATGGAGCCGTAGCCTTGTGGAAATCTGTAGCGGGTTAGGGACTTAGCCTTGGGCGGTCGTTTGACCCACCAAAAGACGCTCAATCCAAGCAACAAGCTGGTCTAGCAGCAATCCCACGACGCCAATTACTAGCAGCGAGAACACAACAAGACTGATGTCACCCGTGTTGTAGACGTCCCATACAAAGAACCCGATTCCTGTTCCGCCGGTCAACATCTCCGCTGCAACGATTACCAACCATGCAGTTCCCAAGCTCAGACGCAATCCGCTGAAAATATAGGGCAGCGTCGAAGGAATGATGATTTCGGTAACCACTTGGAGCTTCGACATCTTTAAGACTCGAGCCACGTTCCAGTAGTCAGAGGGAATTTTTTGAACTCCCAGTGCAGTGTTGATCAGGGTTGACCACAAAGAAGTGACAACGATGACAAAAATGGCGGGTAAATCCTGACTCTCGAAGGAGGAGAAGATCACGATGCCGACCGGTAGCCAGGCTAGGGGAGAAATCGGCTTGCCAATCTGCACCAGAGGCATGATAGCTTTTGAGGCTTTCTGGGAGGTACCAACCCAGAATCCGATGGGAACCGCGATGATGGTTGCGATCGCGAATCCAATCGCAACCCGTCCCAAACTATAAGCAGTTAAAAAGAAAATCCCCTCATCACCAGTGGTAGTAGAAAAGAAATTCTGTAGGTATGGAATGCTGTCCTGAATGGTCTTCTCAATGCTGGGCAGCTTACTCAGGTTCCCTTCAGTAAGCTTCGCTAGAATGCTCC
>JBCCSJ010000338.1:0-5850 GCA_039200505.1 Planctomycetota bacterium
ATGGCTTAGTCGGTTAAAAACATCTCAGGTGATCGATCCTGGGAGCCTGCTTTTTTATCGAGCCATCACTGAACATCAACTATTGAAGACGTCGGATTGTTTGGAAACGCTGGAATTCCTACTGGAAAATAAAGAGTCGATTACGGTTCGATACCGCGTCATGGCGGAATATGCGATGGCTGACCTGAAGAACCTTGAAACAGGATCGCTTGACGAAATTTCACGTCGAATGTCTGACATCCAGCGAAGGACTTCGCTTTATCGAAGCGGAACGCAGGTGCTCCGCCAGGAGGAACGAGTCCTGCACCAACTCGACGAACTCATCAAGCAATTGGAAAACCAACAACAGCAGCAAAGCTCATCAGAATCGACTCAGCCGACCAATCCAATGGAAGATTCGCAGAATGCTCCTGGGGCGGGGTCAGGAGAAGTTGCCGGGAAATCATTATCCGAAGGTGGCGATTGGGGGAACCTTCCGCCGGCTCAACGGGAATCGGCACTGGCTGAACTTTCCAAAGATCTTCCGCCTCACTTTCGAACGGTCATTGAGGAGTATTTTCGAAAACTCGCCGACGATGAAGGCCGGTAAAATCCTGGTTTTCGATTCTGGTATACTGCTAATGGTTCAAAGATTCGCGGTTGCGGCTTAAAGTGAAATAATCGGCTGAAGCCCTTATTCCAAACGAAGCAATTTGTGCCTTAAATCGGTAGGGTAATGCCCTCGACGCTAAAATTGTTTTCAACTTGGCAGAAATGATGGGACTGATTTTCTTCTATCGGTCTTTCTTCGAAATGACCTCTCAATTTTTCAATTCATTGATCAAACTGGTCTTTCTACCCATCGTTGGTTTGTCACTATCGGGTCAGGGGACGGTCGCTCTGGCTCAGTCGATTGACATCAAAGTCATAGATACCGACCAGAAAACGATTTCCGGGACTCTGGATTTGTGGACCGAAAAATCGATCACGATCAAAGACTTTAACCAATCTCGAAAGTCAGTTTTGACTGAAAGGATAGCTCAAGTTTTGTTCCCGGCCAGTTCCGCAAAACTTAAACGCGCAGCTGCCAAGGTTTATTTATTCAACGGCACCATATTGGTGGCCAATCAAGTTGAGTTGACAGAGCGAAAGGCCGAAATTCAACTTCTCACCGGAAAAATGATCTCCCTGAATCGAAAGCGAATCTTGTCAATTCAGTTTTTAGAGATCGAGCAAGAACCGGACTTGAAAGCTGAATTTCATGAGATCGCCATGCAAGAAGGGATCGATGAAGACGGTTTGGTGTTGATTCGAGACCAGCAATTAAATTTGGTCGAGGGAATTGTCAAATCTTTGTCGGACCGTACGATCCAATTTTCTATCGGAGAAAGAACAGCCCCAATTCCCGTGGATAAGATCAAAGGAATTGTATTCTACCAAGCGACCTTACAACATTCTGATGAACTTAATACCTCTATCTCGCTGGAATTGAACGATGGTTCCATAATTTTTGGATCGAAACTTAAGCCAAATTTGGATGGCTTAGAAATTCAGTTGGACTCGGGCGAAAGCTTTCGATTCCAATTTACAGATATCCGAGAAATTCTTCGGTCCGCTGAAAACAGCGTTCCCTTAAGCAGACTTAAGCCGACGACCAACCAGTGGTTCCCTTTGCTAGTGGTGCCTAAAATCGAAACCAAGCTTCGAAAATTTCGGCTCGCCAAAGCAAATCAAGCCTATTCCGGAGCACCATTAAGTTTAAGAATTCGGGACGAATCAAATTCTATTCCGATGACCAGAATTCAAACTTTTGAACATGGTTTTTGCATCAGCGGAGGGGGAAAATTGACTTTCAATCTGGACCGTCGGTATTCAAGCTTGAGTGGTCAAATCGGATTCGATCCCGAAGCCAACGAAAATGGGCACGTGCAAGTGAAAATTCTTTTGGATGGTAAAACTGGATTTAGGCAGGAAATCATCGCAAGAGACTTGATCCGCCCAATTAATGTTCAACTAGAAACTGTCGATTCGGATCGATTAACTTTTGAGATCGACTATTGCGACGGAAGGTCGATCGGAGACGTCTTACACCTTGTCAATTTTAGGTTGACGCCCAAGTGATCCCCGTTTTGTTCAATCTGACTTTCACCATTGGATGGTGCATTGCCTCAATTTTTGAATTCGCGTTAGTGTTGCCGGGTGGGGCGACTGATGATGACGTTCTACCTCGTTCGTTACAACAGGATCAAGCGAAGCGGGTGAAAGTAATTCAATCTGCTTCCGATTGCACGGTCTGTGTTTTCGGCCCAAACGCTTCGGGCGGAGGTAGCGGTGTCCTCATATCGTCGGACGGTCTGACAATTTCCAATTACCATGTCGTGGACTCGGGAGGCCCATTTTTCAAATGTGGGTTGAACGATGGTCGTCTTTATGACGCGGTGATTGTGGGCGTCGATCCGGTCGGGGATGTGGCGTTAATTCGTTTGTTGGGACGAAACGACTTTCCATACGCAGAATTTGCAGATAGCGATTTAGTTCGTCCAGGAGATACCTGCTTTGCAATCGGAAATCCATTTCTGCTAGCCACCGATTTTCAACCCTCTGTTTCAATGGGAATCGTATCTGGCACCCACCGATATCAGTATCCTTCCGGGACTTTGCTAGAATATACCGATTGCATTCAAACGGATGCTGCTATCAATCCTGGGAATTCCGGCGGCCCATTGTTCAACATTCATGGCAAACTGATTGGAATCAATGGACGAGGATCATTTGAAAAAAGAGGGCGAGTGAATGTCGGGGTTGGGTATTCCATTTCTAGTAACCAAGTTGTCAATTTTCTGGATTACCTTAAAAGCGGTAGGATCGTCGACCATGCAACTCTAGGTGCAACCGTTTCGACCAATGATCTGGGAGAAGTTCGAGTTTCCAACATACTTGAACGGTCTGAAGCGTTTCGCAAAGGTCTCAATTACGGTGACGAAATTGTTGAACTGGGTGGTAGAGAAATTCAGACAGTTAACCAATTCAAAAACATTTTGGGCATCTACCCGAAAGGGTGGAAAATTCCGCTTGTCTTCCGACGAAACGGCAGAACACAGCAAATCACCGTGCAATTATCGGGGGTCCACGGCGAACGGGAATTAATTGAACTGGTAAAACCAGTGAAGACTACCGGCCCTCAACCCAAGTCATCCATTCACCGTAAAAACGACTTCCCAAAGTCATTTCAGCACTTATATCGGCCCAAACGCGGGTTTGCGAATTATTACTTCAACCTGGAAAACCGAAAACGAATTTGGCATGCCAATCAACGAAATGGAAACTTTGGTCGGCAAGACTATACTTGGCGGATTTACGCTAGAGACAACAAACAACGCGACACGATCGTCGTGTTGGGAAATCAAAAATCGGGTATACAGATCGACGGTCGATCATTTGTCTTAGACTGGAAACCGACCGATGTAGAAGCCGTCATCAATACCGACGAAGAGCGAACTATTCTGGCACTCCATCTTTGGAGACAACTCCTTGTGAACGGGCCAGAAAAATTTGGGGACATCAGCTATCTTGGATCGACGCCCTCCCATTCCGGTTCCGGGAAAAATGAGATTCTGGTTGGCACTCAGGGTTTCACTGAAACGATGTTCGAATTCGACAGCGAATCTGGAGTTTTGGAAACAATTAAATTGGTCGTTGATTTGGATTCCTACCCAGTCGAACTTGAATTCAAAAATTATCGACAGGACGGCGATTTGAAAGTACCTTCCCAGATCGTCTACCGATCCGGATCGGGAGCGGCGGTCATACTCGAAATTGAAAAAATTGAGTTTCTGGAAAGCTCGCAATGAATCCAAGAATCCAGTTGATTCAAAAGCGAGCCGCCGTTGTTTGCACAAGAAACTCGAATTGTCATTTTTATTATTTTAAAGCGTGTGTTCTTATATTCCCTTGGATCTTAATTTCAACTTGGTTCCTGATGCCGGACGACGCGATTGCCCAAGATCCTATCGGGAACTTGCATTCCATCGTCGCTCCCAAGGTCGTAAAAATTGTTGGGACGGGCGGGTTTCGAGGACTGGAAGCTTACCAAACCGGAATTTTTATTTCCGATCAAGGTCATGTGCTGACTTCTTGGAGCTACGTACTGGACCGTGATCCGGTTAAGGTACAAACTGATCAAGGACGTCAACTTGCCGGTAAACTGATGGGATACGACCCGAAATTTGAAATCGCGATTCTTCAAACCAACGCCGATGTATCGACTTTTTTTGAGCTGAATGACACCGCGACGGCGGTCACCGGACAGACGATTTTTGCATTGAGCAATTTGTTTGGAATCGCAACGGGGAATGAATCGGTAAGCATTCAAAAGGGAGTCGTATCGACTCGAACTCAATTGAATGCCAAACGAGGGGTTTTCAGAAATCAATATCGCGGCATGGCCTACTTTTTGGACGCCATCACAAGCAATCCTGGAGCCAACGGCGGAGCTGTCGTGAATCGAAACGGGCAATTAGTAGGGATCATTGGAAAAGAGCTGCAAGATAACAATTCGGGTACCTGGATCAATTTTGCAATTCCGATTGAAGATTTAAAGGAATCCATTCAAAAGATCCTTGAGGGACAGATCCGCGTCCAAATGGCATCCGGCAAGCCACGTCCAAGCGAACCCATCACGACGCGTCTTCTCGGAATATTGATGGTACCGGATATCGTGGCAAGAACGCCCCCTTTCATTGATGGTATCGTAAAAGGATCAGCGGCAGCCAAAGCCGGTCTCAAGCCTGACGATCTAATATTGGAAGTAAACGGCATCCTCACTCCCGGATTAAGTGAGTTGAACGAAACACTAAAGTCGATCGATCGAGATGAAAAAATCCGGCTCACCATCCAGCGCGGAAGTCAATTTCAATCCATCCTCATCGGTATGTATCAATGATTGCGAAATGCAAACGCCACATTGAAACACTTTTTATTCTGTATTGCGCGTTGGTTCTGTTTTCTAGTTATGGCACTGTGCAGGGTCAAGAAGCGATCGAAGCTTTGGAAGAGAAAGCAATCCTGAAGGCCATTGAGAATATTTCTGAATCCGTCATCCGGATCGAATCGGTGGGCGGTTTGAGTAAGGTTGAAGGAACAACAACCCAACTTGCACCCGTCACGGCGACGATCATTGCCGAGGATGGCTACGCAGTTTCGTCATCATTCCATTTTGTTTCGCGACCTGTAGGATTGATCGCCACTCTTCCTGACGGAACAAAATGTAAAGCTACGGTGGTAGGAAAAGACAAATCGAGAAATTTGGTTTTAATCAAACTGACAACCGACCAGACTTTTGAACTCCCCCGATCAGCAAATCGAACTTCGATTTCGGTTGGTGAAACTGTGATTGCCATTGGTAGAGGACTTTCGTCTGATTCGATAAACGTTTCGACAGGGATCTTAAGTGCCAAGAATCGAATTTGGGGCAAAGCGTTTCAGACCGACGCAAAAATTTCACCTGTAAATTTTGGCGGTCCGCTTTTGAATTTAAAGGGAGAATTGATTGGAGTTTTGACCCCTATGTCTTTGGGCTCAGAAGCTGTCACCGCTCGATACGACTGGTATGATTCAGGAGTCGGATTTGCCATTCCCGTCGGTGACATCAAGTCACGTCTAATCCAACTGAAATCGGGAATCAGCATTCGTCCTGGGCTGCCGGGATTTTCGTTTCAAAATCAAAATCAATTTCAAACTCCTCTGACCGTCGGATTTGTTTCCCCTGGTTCACCAGCTGCCAGTGCAGGGCTGCGTCAAGGGGACATCATAAAATCTGCAAACGGAAAACCGACCAAAAATCAGGCAGAATTCAAACACCTGTCGAAACCG
>JBCCSJ010000339.1:0-5774 GCA_039200505.1 Planctomycetota bacterium
GAACGTTGGACGGGATCTGAATTTCTTCGAGCCTTGATTCGGCGTAGTGGTAAAGGTCATTGATCGCAATCCCGTTCTTTTCAGCGATTCGGATCCCGATTTGGTTATAAATTGCTGGTGAAGTTGTCTCTCGAAGCGGTTTGCATCCCGGTGGAACGGGGGTCGTTGTGCAAAAGATTGACTTTGCCTTTGTCGCTTTGAGTTTGTCGACAATTTCCTGAAGCTGGCGTTCATAGTCTTTCGGAGGAGACTGAAGCGGATCGTCAGGATTGTTTGAGTTTTTTCCCGATTCCGCATCGACATGCTTAAGATCATGTAAGCCAAAATTGAAATGGATCACATCCCAGTTCCCGCCGCTGATATGGATCCACCGATCAATTTCTTGAATCCCTTTGTCTGTGCCACTGCAGTTTTCGGCATTTTTACCTCGCATGGGACGGGTCACAAAAAATTCCGGCATCATCCTTTTGACAAACGGAGTGTAACCAATCGAAATGGAGTCTCCCAAAATCAAAACTCGTGGTTTGCCTCGGCTTTCAATCAGATCAACCATCTGAAGCCCTAAAGCTTCGCCAAGAAAGAAATAGCTTTCCGCATTGCCAAACCAGTGATGACCATGTCCTTGATTGGGGGATTGGTTAGCCGGACGTGCGCAATGAGTCGTTTTCACGAACGCGACATTTCGATCACCATGTCTCGCCGCAGCCATCTGGGCGGCTCGAAAACGTTTCATCTTTTGATTGGTTTTCTCGCCACCATTTCCCAATTCTCCGATCACAAACGGCAGACCATCAACACCGAACTGTTGCCGCAAATCCGAAATCAGATGCCTTAAGTTTTGTTCATATTCTGCAGTAGCTTGGTCGTCGATCATGTCATTCCATCCCTGTTGCCAAACAAAGCCTTCGATAATCGGTTTGTAACCTTTGAGTTGGGGGATTTTTGATTCAAATTGATTGATCGCGGCACCAATTTGACGCAGCATTTTGATGTAATAAGGACCCAATTCTGCTTTGGACGATGGCGGCCGAAAATCGTTGGCAAGACTTTTGCCACCCCAAGCGGTCTTGATCAGCAAAACGGGATCATCGAACGCGTCCCCCAGTACGTGACCGAGTTGAAGTTCGGGACCAAAATGATGAGGTGCTCCTGAGTAGCCAGAAAAACCGATCGTTAAGCCGCCAGTTTTTAGTTCATTTTCGGTTTGATACCAGCAAAATACGTCGTCTCGAACGCTCCAGTTGCCGTTAGAACCTTTGAGGTGTCTCATCCTTTTTGAATTGGCCTTTTTCTTCATAGCCGATTCGAGGTTGCCTTTTCCACCGTTGTAATGTTCGGGGTGATCCAGATCGACCACTCCGTGTCCTTGCATGTTTGATTGCCCAGCAAGGATAAACACTCTTACAGTTTTGGATTGCTGATTAACTTGAGCCGGCGATTCCAACGTCATCAACATAAGCACGGCGATCACCGTGGAACAAACGACCAATAGACTGGTAGATTTAGGAATTGAGTCAGTTCGCAGCATGATGAATCCTTTTTTGAAAGCGGGCCAAGTGTCTCACAGGATAAAGCGTACCGTGTAACTTTTTCAATTTGTGTTACATCAAATCGTAAAATTTGAGGAAAAGAGGCCAGTCGATGACTCAATGCATCGAGTTTGCCCTCAAACAGCCAATTCAAAACGGAACCGGCCGATGCGGGATTGACGGGGTTTCGAGTGGTTTCTATTCTCCTGCGGCGAAATCTACAGCCCCAAATTTCGCAGATCGAAGATTTCCACACAGCCACGGAAGGCCGGAATGAAAAACAAAATGTTAAAATCTGGACGCCATCAACAACCGAGCGATGCTTACAACTCTCGCTTGGCAGATCAACGTAGTGTTCAAGTTATTACTACTCTTTTGTTAATGTCTTTTGTGGCAGTCGGGATTGGTTCCGGATGTCAAAATATGATCGGTCGAGGCCAAAGTCCCGATTCGCAAGTTCTGTCCTTGTATGAAAATAAAGTTCCGACCACAAAATATATCGGGGATCTTTGCGGCATATACGGTCTTAATTTTGCAAAAGTCGAAGGCATTGGTTTAGCTGTTGATTTGAATGGAACCGGCAGTGACCCCAAACCAAGCGGGCAACGGGACCAATTGCTCCAAGAGTTAAAACACAAAAAGAAAATCAAAAACCCAAAGCAGCTTTTGACCAGCAAGGACACCGAACTGGTAGTGATGAAAGGCTATTTGGCTCCAGGACTTCGAAAAGGGGAAACCTTCGATCTCGAAGTGATTCCTCTCGGCGGCACCGAGGCCACCAGTCTTGAGAATGGTATGATCATGCAGACTTCGTTAAAACCGATGGCGCGGCTTGGCGGAGGCGTGAAGCAGGGGTTGGAAGTTGCACTTGCACGTGGTCGAATCACGATCGATTCTGTATTTGAGAGCCGAGACGATCAGTCTAATCGAATTCATGGGGTAGTCCTCGGTGGCGGAAAAGCACTCGAAGATCGCCCTCTGGGGCTTTCGATTCGCACCGAAGACTATACCACCAAAACGACAACCCACATGGCCCGGGCGATCAATAATCGGTTTACAACCGTCGACAATGCAGTCCGGGTCGGAGTGGCTGAACCCAAAACAGACCGATTGGTTGAATTAAAAGTACCCGGTGGTTACAAGCATAACGTCGGTCGTTACCTGGGCGTGATTCGGAATATCGCGTTCGACGAAAAAATTGATGATCGTGTCAATCGGCTCGATGAACTTGAACAGGAATTAAATGATCCAGGTAAAAGTGGATTGGCAGCGATTCGCCTGGAAGCGATTGGAAAGCAAGGTATTCCAGCATTAAAACGAGCGTTGCGTCATCACGATTTCGAAGTCCAGTTCCATGCAGCCGAAGCATTGGCATATTCGGGGGAAAGTGATGGGATCGACATCCTTCAGAAGGCCGCCAAAGAAGAGCCAGCATTTCGTTGGCACGCTCTGACTGCACTGGCGTCGATTGAGTCTTCATCTGCCGGCAGTGCCATTTTGGATTTACTTAACGAAGAAAGTGCGGAAACAAGATACGGGGCGTTTAAGGCGCTGCGCGAGCATTCGCCGCAAGATCCTACAGTTCAAGGCGATTGGCTGGCGGGAGACTTTTTCATTCACGAAGTTCACTCAAAGGCTTCTCCAATGATTCACTTTAGCCGCAAGACTCGTCCAGAAATTGTTGTGTTCAATCCGGACCAAACGGTCACCGAAGACTTTCTGCATGTGGAAACTGGGCTCACCATTCGCAGCGAAGGGGACAAGGTTTCGATCTCGTCCTATTCGACTGATTTCGGAAAACAGAAGAAAGTTTGTAGCAATCGCATCGCAGATCTCGTTCGGACACTTGGAACCATGGGATTTGGGTACGGGCGTCAATTAAAGATGTTTCGGAGCGCTATGAAGTCTGGAACGATCAACACACGGCTTGTCGTCAATGCGGTTCCTAAACTGGGCCGGGATTACGTTGCCGCCGAAAATGAGCTTCCAGCCGAGAAATCGAAAAAGTATGTCAACCGACCTTTACCCGAATTATTCCGCAGCGGTGATGAAGAATCTGACTTGCTTCGAGTCGAAGAAGCCACCGTAGGTGCCATAGATCGGGAAATTGAAGAACGGCAGCCTTCCAGATGGGGTAAACTCAAAGGACTGTTTAAGGGTGCAGAAGAATAGATTTTGAAATTGATTACGGTACGGGACGATGCTTAAAGCCCTCGAGCTCAGTGGCTTTAAGAGCTTTGCTGATAAAACAAGATTCGAATTTCCGCCCGGGATTACCGTGGTTGTAGGCCCCAACGGGTCGGGGAAATCGAACATTGTAGATGCCATCAAGTGGGTGCTTGGTGAGCAAAGCGCCAAAAGTTTGCGCGGAAAGGAGATGGCGGACGTCATCTTTAAAGGGTCCAGTGGGGCCAACTCGCGTCGACCTGCTAACGCTGCCACCGCCACAATTGTTCTGGACAATGCTGACAACCGATTTGCGTTTGATGCGGACGAAGTTCACGTAAGCCGTCGCGTCTATCGTAGCGGAGAATCGGAATATCTAATCAATGGCGAAACGAGTCGACTCAAAGATATCCGTGAATTGTTTCGCGGCACGGGTGTTGGAACAGATGCCTACAGCCTGATTGAGCAGGGGAAAGTTGAGCGAATGCTTTCTTCCAGCCCCAAGGACCGTAGGACAATCTTCGAAGAGGCTGCGGGTATCAGTCGTTTCAAAGCCAAAAAAATCGACGCTCAACGTCGTTTAGCGCGTGTCGAAGGCAATTTGGTGCGTCTGGCCGATATCGTCGAAGAGGTTGGCAGCAGGTACCGAAGCATAAAATCTCAGGCTACCAAGGCTGCCAGGTACAAAGAACTTTCGGATCGGCTGCAGCAATTACGAACTTACGTAGGGTTTAAAGACTGGCGAACTTTCACCGAAAAACTCCAAAACTTTGAAGACGACAACCGGGAAAGTGAAGCCAACGTTGTGCGTCTTCGAAATCTTATCGCCGCCCAAGACGATCAATTTAAAACTGTGGAATCAGACCTCGATGCGATTTCCGAAAAACTGGTTGAAAAGCAGGAAGTCGCCAGTGCAATTCGAGAAAGAATCGCCCGAGTTGAATCGGAATTCCAGTTGAATACCGAACGAATTGCAGATATCCAACATCGTGAAGCCCGTTTGGAAGAGCAGTTAAAACGAGCCGACGAAAGGACTCGCGAATTTGAGAATCGGATCGAGACGGTCCGGTCGGAGGCCGATGCGTCTCAGGAAAGCCACGACAAGGCAACTGCGAATTTGGAAAGTATTACAAGTGAGCTGACAGAACTCGACGAAGCGGTTTTGAGATTGCAAAAAGATGCTCAAGACCAAAGAAACAAAAGGGCGGAACTGGCGGAGATGGTTGCCCGAATCGTTCGAACCGTGACCACATCAGAAGCAAGCCAGGCAAGCCTTGAAGAAAATAAAAATCGGCTTGATCAGGTTGTGCAAACGAAGAGGGGCCAATTAAAAAAAGTCGAATTCGAATTCCGTGAATATTCGGGAGCCCGCGAGCAGCTTCAGAAAGATGCCGAATCCAACGATTCTGCCCTCAAAGAAGCCAAGGCTGGATTGAAGCGGATTCGAGAAGAGTTAGCAGGGAGACGGGAAAGGTACTCCGATTTAAATACCAAGAAGGCAGGGCTGTCTCAGCGTGCCGAAGTGATCGAGGAGTTAGAACGATCGCTGGAAGGGA
Organism: Planctomycetota bacterium; assembly: GCA_039200505.1. Lineage (GTDB taxonomy): Bacteria > Planctomycetota > Planctomycetia > Pirellulales > Pirellulaceae > Mariniblastus. Next base: position 5,252 of record JBCCSJ010000339.1, read on the forward strand.
TCAACGCGGGTGCGAAAGAACTGTTGAAACTTTCGAAGTCTGAAAACGCTGGACCGACAGCAGAAGTGATCGGACTGGTCGCGGACTTGGTTGCGGTGACAGTACAGCATGCGGGATTGGTCGATGTGGCTCTGGGCGAATACGCTCAATTTGTGGTGGTGAACGGGGACCGCCTGATCAACGAAGTCGCCGATGAAAAAATCAAATTGGGGGGGCGAGTTGGTTTGATTCAATTGGAGTCTCCGCCGACGCTCGAGACAGATGTTTCGGTAGACCTGAACGGAGCACCCGGAGTTATCGGGCGGGCAGATCGATTGGTTCAAGTCGCCAAAGCGTATGCTCCGTTCATAAAGCAGCTATTGGGAGGAACTTGGGTCGTTAAAACGTTGGGCGATGGTCTCCATTTGCATCAGAATCGGGAAGGTGGAGATCGAGTCAGGTTCGTGTCGCTCGATGGGGAAATCGTTGAGTCGAATGGCACCGTCATTGTGGGGCCGAAATCAATTGCGACCGGATTGGTATC
>JBCCSJ010000340.1:0-5774 GCA_039200505.1 Planctomycetota bacterium
AGGTGGTTTTACCACCGCTGGAAAAAGTCAAATCCGGAGACTTCCAGTAGGACTCCATGAATTTTTCGAGATCCCCTTGGTTCCAAGCTTGTTGTTGGATTTTCAAAAACTGCTCAATATCTTGTTGAAGTTTGGCCGGAGTCTTGTTTTCTTGAGCCACGCAATTTTCGCAGATCGCCAAAAATAACAAACCAATCACAGATAGTTTCATTACAGATCTCATTCGGACTCTCATGACAGGGGAATGGACGCGTGAATTGTAACCGGAATTGAACGTTGGAGGTAAGAGTTTCAAAACCCAAGATGCACCAAGTTTCAGTGTCCTGATGAAAACCGCGTTTCTCGATTAGCCGTTATAGAAAATTTTGAATCCCTATGTTGTTGTATTTCCAGATTGTCCTGGATTATCAAATTGCTCATGGGCTTGGCATCTTATCCAGTACAAAGCGAATCGAACAATCAATGCCAGGTGATTTCTTCATGTTGATCGCAACCCAACGCATTCGCAGCGGATTACAATCAACTGGAAATATCTTTCTCTCACACTTCGAGTTATGAATTCAACCGGCACTTATCATTTCTCAATCAACCTCCTGAATTCTTGTTTTCCCTGATTGTCTCAGTTAGCTCAGAATTCCGGCACCTTTCGTTGTCACGATTTTATCTCTCGATCTGAAAAAGTACTCACCAAACAGAAGTTCAACTCAGTGGTCATTGCAAAAAGCCCCAGAGTGTTTTGATCTGAGACTCAAACCGCTTTGTCCATCGAGTCAATAAATCGAATTAACCCCTCCTTAGGAATACGACTATCTGTGCAAAATCACAGTTTTCAAAACTCAACCCCAGTAATTTTGCCCCGCTTCCAAGTCTTCTCGTCGACGAATCTGGTTTTCAGGTTCATTTTTAGCTAGGCTTTCCTCTGAGTGATAGAATCGAATCAGACATACCTTAAATCGACAGGCTATTTATGGACTCGCACATGACCGGGATCGCTGTAGCGACAGTGATTGTACTTGGATTGATCTTCGCCTTAGGTGATCTCAAGACGGGTGGAGAGGAGTCGCGATTTCAGGAAACGCCCGCTGCGGTAAGCAAACTGACTCCCCAAGAACTTCGGCGTCTAGCGAACGACCCCAAATCGAAAAATCGAGCCGAAATCATTATTCAATTGGGAAGAGACCCTGGGGATCTCAACAAAACTGTTCCTTTTTTATCCAAGTTATCGATCCAAACCCGTGACGAAATGGCCCGACTGGCCTCAGAGGTGGCCCTTTCAGAATTAGGAACACCTGCTGGTGATGCATTAAGGTCCTTAATGGAATCTGACGATTTTGACGACAACAAAGCGGCATGCTCCGCGATGAAGTGGATTGGGAAGGAAGGCTCAATGCAGTATCTGCCTCAAATCCAGGACTTCCTACTCAACAAAACCAGTGGCTATAAAAGAATTGCCTTGTTCGCCTTGCAAGGAATGGGAAGAGACGCGGCAATCGAATCAATGGATGGTCTGATCGTCTGTTTAAAAGATGAAGACTTCAATGCTCAATGTAGTGCATGTCGTGTGTTAGAAAGTTTGGGCCCTGACGCCATGGATGCGGAAGATGCCTTGTTTGAGTTATTGGAAAACGGGAACGTATCAGCTCGAGGATGGGCAGCCATTTGTTTGGGTTCCATTGGGCCGACGTCGTCTGACAGGGATGTGGTCACGATTCTTCATGACCGATTGAAAAAAGCGGTTTTGGCTGTCGATTATCAAAGACTGATGATCGCATTGGCTCATTTAGGTAGGGAGGCGGAAATAGCAATTCCCGAAATCCGTCAAGTCCTTGAAACTCACAATGATCAAATTGTCCAAGCCCACGCCGCATTCGCACTCTGGAAAGTGAGCGGTGAAACGGAGGAAACGCTTACGGCACTTAAAACGCTTTTTCGAGCTCCTCAAATTGCACCGACCGCCGTTCCCCTGGCCGGCCGGATGGGAAAAGGTGGGGTTGCGTTGATCGACGACATTATCGAAATGCTTAAATCCAATGATCCAGCAAACCGTGAAGCTGCCACAATCGCCTTGGGAACAATGGGAAAATATGCTGAGAAATCATTGCCGGCATTGCGAGAAGCCCAATCCGACAAAGATCCAATCGTTGCCTCCTCGGCGAAGTTATCCATCCGAGCTATCGAAGACGATTTGACATCCAAAAAAGGGAAACGGGCAAAAGACTAATCTCTTGTTTTTACAATTCGACTACCGCAATTCAGTGACCGCTTTGGCGGCGGCATCGCATAACGCGACAGCCTGTTCGATTGTCGTTGCCTCCGCGATTGCCCTGACGATTGGTTCGGTATTGCTCGGCCGAACGAGGATCCATTTGTCATCCCAATCCAAACGCAATCCATCCATGGTGCTTTTTTGAGCGTCCCGGAATTGATTCCCCAAAATTTCATAGAGATCAGGAACCTTTGAACGGCCAATTTGAATTTTGGTTTTATGAATTTTGTAGGCCGGAATTTCCGCAGCTAATTCGCTTACTTTTTTGTTCGACTTCGCCATCGCGTCAAGAATTTGGGCCATTGCAACGAAACTGTCTCGCACGTAACCAACGCGTGGATCGATTGGTCCACCGTTTCCTTCGCCTCCATAAACGGAGTCCAATTCTATCATCTTATTTGTCACGTTGGCCTCTCCAACAGCGCTTAAATGAAGGTCGCATCCGTATTTTTTACAAATGTCGGACGACATGCGACTGCTGGAGCAATTGATGACAACCGGACCTTTTCGCGTTTTCAAAGCGTGTTCCAATGTGATCGCCAGCGTGTATTCTTCGCCGATATAACATCCGGTTTCATCAATAATTGCCAATCGATCAGCATCTGGATCTTGGCAGAAAACCGCGTCTGCTCCGAATCGACTCGCAGCTTCGGTCGTCTGTTTAAGATTTTGCTCTGTCGGCTCTGGCGAACGGGTAAACAGACCGTCAGGTTCACCACCCAAAATTTCAAAATCGCAGTTGAGGGACTTTAACAGCTTCCTACCCAAAACCGATCCGGCACCATGATGGCTATCCAGGACGACCTTGTAATTTTTGGATTGGATCAAATTGACATCAATCGTCTTTAAGACGGACTCCCAATGAGCCGTCGTTGTATCTGGTAATGTTTTGTATTGGCCGAGGCGGTCATGTGGAATCGACGGGAATTGAAAATTTTGATAACCCGCAATCACTTTTTCTCCAGCATCTGCGGGAATCACTCGACCATCGGAACCAAATAACTTGATCCCGTTATAGGGCGCTGGGTTGTGGCTGGCCGAAATTTGTATACCCGCTGAAGCTTTAAGACTCTTGACCAATATTCCCGTTGTTGGCGTCGCCGCCACGTCCCCGTAAACCACATCCTTACCAGCTGCACTAAGACCGCTGCAAATTGCTTGAGCAAGCATCGGCCCGGTCGACCTACCGTCGCGTGTCACAACGATCGGCCCTGAATCGGTAATTAGGTTGGCGAAAGCGACGGAATACTGAATCGCCAAAATCGGATTCAATGACTCCCCGATAATTCCTCTCAAACCGGAAACACTTATGATTGGTTCTGACATATGGGTTACTCTATCGCGTGGAAAGTACAAACGGAACAGGCTGACGGTTTCGGTTCGAGCGGCAAAAAGGTCACCGTCGAAAGGGAAATTTGCTCAAAGATCAATCATTGGAATGGTCGAAATTGAATGTTCCAGGCGAATGATAAACCGACAGTTAGGTGATTCAGATCTTTTGCGAGTCTAACGCTTCTTGATCTGGGCAGATAGTCCCGACGTTATCGATAACCCGGACTTTTGTCGACTCCGGACCCTGCATAGAATACCAAGCTGGCAAATTTTCAAGCTACTATTTTTGGCATCCTTCCTCGAAAGAATGACACAATGTCTACCAGTGACTTCCGCTTTGATCGCACTGCAATTTTGGAAAAAATTAATCAGGCCCAGGCCGAAGGTCAACTAACAGGACCCGCCGTCGAAAATCTGAATTGCTGGCTCACCGAACAACGGTATCAAGAATTTGTTCCAGGCATTGTCGAACATGTGGAGCAAGGCAAGTGGAAACAACTGGACGATGTGTTTTGGACAATCATTCCGTTTGGCACCGGAGGCCGAAGAGGGATGATGTATCCCTTCGGTTCCAATGCGATTAATTCACGAACGATTGGCGAAAGTGCAGAAGGATTGGCATCTTATGTGAAAGAGGTCAAACCGCATGGGCCATGGAAAGTCGCCGTCGCTTATGACACAAGACATCGAAGCCGAGAGTTTGCTGAGCTTTGTTCAGAGATCATGGTCGCCAATGGTTTCGAAGTCTACTTCATTGATGACTTTCGTAGCACACCCGAGCTGTCGTATCTGATCCGACTCAAGAATTGTGATTGCGGTATTATGGTCACTGCCAGCCATAATCCGCCCAGCGACAACGCGGTAAAAGTCTATTGGTCCAACGGAGCTCAACTCATTCCTCCCCACGATTCCGCCGTGATCAAACGAGTCAACGATGTGGATGCCATACCAAAGTATTCTTTTTCAAAAGCAGTGGACGAAGGCAAAATTCACATGGTCCGGGAAGAAACGGATCAGGCTTTACTTAACGAACATCTGCAACACAGGTTTGACGTTCCGACAGACCTCAAAGTGATTTATTCTCCATTGCATGGGGTCGGCGAATTCAACGTCAAAACCCTACTTGAAAAAGTGGGATACGAAGACGTCGAAATTTATGGTCCTCATCGAGAACCCAGCGGCGACTTCCCAAACGTACCAGGAAACGTATCCAACCCGGAAAATGTGGCCGTCTTCGACGACATCATTGACCACGCAAAATCGACCGGTGCCGAGTTAATCTTGGCTACCGATCCAGACTGTGATCGCATGGGTGCGGCTGCTCCCAAAACTCTGGACCCAAGCGGCGAATGGGCTACCTTTAATGGAAACCAGCTTGCGGCACTCCTCTGTGATTTTGTTCTTGCTCAAAAATCAACATCCGGACTCATCACCCCTGAAAGTTATGTCATCACGACTTTGGTCACAACCCAAATGCTGCGAAAGATATGCGAAGCAAATGATGTGGTTTGTTACGACAACAATCTTGTCGGATTTAAATGGATCTGCAACCTGATGGATGAAAAAGGTCCCTCTAATTTTCTATTCGGAGCCGAAGAGTCTCACGGTTATCTAGTCGGTGAATATTGTCGAGACAAGGACGGTGCGGTCGCGTGCATGTTGATGACCCAGCTGGCATCTTGGGTTAAATCCAACGGAAAATCTGTCCATCAGCACTTGGACGAACTCTATCAAAAATACGGTTATTTTCAAGAAAAACTTGTCAACATCCAAATGGCGGGCTCCGATGGGATGAAACGTATGAAAAGTCTGATGCAGAAATTCAGGACCGATCCTCCCAAAACTCTGGGAGGCCTAGCGATCACTGGAATTCGAGATTACTCGGTCGGAAAACGCCTTCTTCCCAACGGCTCCTACGAAGCATTCGAAGGTCCAAACGGAAACGTTTTGGTCTTCGAGACCGAGATCGACGGAAACTACGTAGCGGCCCGACCGTCAGGTACGGAACCTAAAGTCAAGTTTTACATGTTCACTCAAGTGGCCCCGAACCAGATTGAAAATCTTGATTCTGTAAAATCAGAAATGACTCGACGGATCGATGCCTACGCCAGTGACATGCAAGCGTTCGCTGATTCAGTCACCTAAAACTCGAATTCAGTTTTCTGGATCACGCTAA
>JBCCSJ010000341.1:0-5740 GCA_039200505.1 Planctomycetota bacterium
AAAATACGTTAAACAATTATCGACGATCTTATGCACCTCCCAAAGAGATGGGACAACTTGGGTTCTCGAATTTGGAGGTACGCACAATCGAATCTAATTCGGTATTCGTTTTAGGCAACTGGAAGTTAACGATGAAAGATACTACCACAAGGGAGGGTAACTTTTCACTAATCATTAAAAGACTCAATAACAGTTGGAAAATTATCCACGATCATACCTCGCTAAAATCGCGTTAATCTGTATTTTTGACGGCTGATCAAGGCATCGAGTCTCAGCTTTTCGAATCACTTGTCTTTTCGAATCACTTGTCGATTCATTGGAACAATTATTTCGTTTTGTGCTAACGCACTCAGATCTAACGTTTAAAAAACAATACCACCGGTCACCGGGTAAAATACGATAATGGTTGAGTAATTTTTTGTTCGATTCTGTTCATCTGGATTGAATATTTTCATGCGTCAAAATTTCGAATATCGAGTCATCATTGGGGCCCTGATCTGGATCGGTCTGGGCGCAATTGCTACGCTGTTTTTGCAGGGTGCGGCTCGCGAAATGCCCAATACGTTTTCACAGTTTTCAAACTATTTTGGGTCCCAATCCATCAGGATGGATTTAGAATTTCCGAACGTCCAAATGGTACGCCAAGGCGACCTTATTTATCTGGATGATGATGCCATTTATTCTCCGATTGGTACCGTAGTAAAGATTCCTTACGACAAGGCTGAACCCCAAACGGGCTGGGAAAAAACAGCTCGATGGGTCGGGTTGGGCAGCAAGGAATGGGACACAAGGAACATCGTTTTTTGGACGGATGAATTCGAAGTCGAATTTTTTGCAACGGCTCCTGAAATTCGAAATGGCGATTATTTGGAATATCACGCGGCCCCCGATTCGACCGCTTGGGTTTTGCAGACCATGTTGCATCCTGCCAAACGAAAAGAGATTGGCGACTTGCTGTTGAAATCCTTTCAAGAGAATCAAGCGGACATTGTCGACGCCTTGAAACCGATTGTGGTCGAATCACTTAAAGACGCATCGGAAGTGATTCGTCAAGATGTAAGAGCAGCATTAGATCAACGTAGTGATCAATTGAATCAAGTGGGAAAACGGTTTCAGAAGGAACTGTTAGAACGAGAGGTGGTGCCGTTAGTCAAAGATGAGATTTGGCCGCTGGTCGAAGAAGAATCGAAGCCGCTGGCGTCCAAGGTTGGAAAGAAGATTTGGAATGAGGTCTCGGTTTTTCGATTCGGCTGGCGATACCTTTATGACCGGACTCCGTTGCCAGAAAAAAATCTTACTGAAAGGGAATTCAAAAGATTTGTTGACGAGAAAGCGATTCCCATCATCGAAGATCATGTCTCTGATTTTATTGAAATTCAGAAATCGATTATCAGAAAGTTGGCTCAGAACGAAAAAATCCAAGCAAGCCTTTCAGCAAGTGCCCAAAAGATAGCGCAGGACGATGAAGTTCAGCAAATCCTGATTGATGTCGCTCATGAAGTCTTCGTAAAAAATAATCGGCTACAGAATGTACTCAAGCAAAGGTGGAACGGTGAGGAAGCTCGCAAGGCGATCCAATTGGCTAATCAACGGTTAGAGCCCACCATTACTGAAATCGGGATCCGCTTATTTGGTTCGCCTGACACCGAAATCACGCCTGAATTTGCCAGGGTTTTGCGGCATCGAATTTTGCACAAAGATAGTCGTTGGTTTGTACTGAAAAAAGGAACCTCACAAGATAACAAATTGTCGCAACCTGTCCCCAATTCGATTCCCGTTGTGATCGCGATGGAACCGGGCGTCGCCCCTTATGCCCCTGCCAGGGAGCGAGATTGACTGATCGAACAGACAATTTGAATCGCGACAGCCAACCAGAACCGGACTCGATTGCCGAATCCCACGCGTTGCCAAAAGGTCCGCGTCCTGGCATTAGGATTCGTGGCCTTTCGGTGGCCGCTGGCAATCAGAAGCTGATCCAGTCGACCCATGCCGAATTCAAACAGGGCGAAATCACCTTGATTGTTGGTCCCAGTGGCGTCGGAAAGTCGATCATGCTGCGAATCATGGCAGGTCTGCTTCCTCAGTCATCTGAAGGTATTCAATGGACAGGCGATGTTACGGTCGACGGAGGTAAAACTACTAGTGGGAAGGCTGGCGTTGTTTTTCAATCGTTTGCATTATTCGACGAATTATCGCCATTGGGGAACATGGCGTTTGCTCGCTCATTCGGAGGTGCCGAAGCGAGCCCCGTGCCGTCAAAAGACTTATTGAATCAGTTAAGAGTTCCGACCAGTGTCCCAACCTCGCGCCTCAGTGGTGGCCAAAGACAACGTTTAGCGATCGCGCGAACTCTAGCCTACAATCCATCAGCGATTTTATACGACGAACCGACTTCGGGGCTGGACCCAACTACTGGACGGGAAGTCGCCAACCTCATTCGTGAGACTCACCTTCAATTTCGAAAAACGTCGGTCATCGTGACTCACGATTACAACTCGTTAATGCCGATTGCCGATCGTATATTTTTATTGGATCCTCAATCGGGGCAACTTGTCGAAGTACCGGAATCCGAATGGGAGACGATTCCAGACAAATTAGTCCCGATGGCCAGTGCTACGGTAAAGAAACATGATGAAGTCGAAGTAGAATCTTTGGGTGATTGGGTCAAAAAAATCATGTCCGATTTTTTTGCCGGGACAACCAACGTATTTTTGGCTAGTTTGGTAGGGCTGTTAAGTTTGATTCCACTCTGGAAAAATCCCGGCTGGGGTCTCAAGTATTTTGCCCATTATTGCCGCTTGATTTTCGGTCCGACGGCTGTCTTGTATTTGATGGCTTCAGGTCTAATTTCGGGATTCGTAACGACTTATTTCACTTTCCAGTTTTTACCCTATGCCAGTTACACCGAACCTCTTCTGGCGGAAGACTTATTGATCGCACTCGGTTTTGCGACCTATCGAATTTTTGTTCCCGTTTTATCGTGCGTTTTGATTGCAGCCCGATGTGGAGCTGCGGTAACTGCTGATGTAGGGGGGCGTCAATTTGGAAATCAGATGGATGCCATGAAAACCTTCAAGGCCAATCCTAACCTTTATCTGCTAACAGGCATTCTTTGGGCATTTCTGATTGGAACTCCATTTCTTTGTTATGCCGCCTATTACGCAGCGAGTTTTACCAGCCTGATTACATTCTCTTTGGCCGACCCCACACGAGGTCCCGATTTTTGGCACCACCATTTCCACAAAGGGTTGATTGCTTATGGTCAATTTACTTATCGCGGATTTTGGTGGTTAATTTCGAAGCTGTTGGTGAGTGGTATCGGGATCGCGATGATTGCTTACTTTCAGGGTCGAAAGCCTAAATATTCAACCACGGATGTGAGTCGAACCGTGACTTCGACGATTCTGTGGGCGACGCTTTTCGCTTTGACTGTGCACTTCATTTTTGCCTTGTTCGAATATAAAGGAATCGTCCCAGGAGCGTAGCGATTCTTGGGAGAAACGCAGGTCTGCACCTTATGCGATTCGGCAATATAAAGGAGATAGACTTTTTGTATTGCATGATCTCGAGCACTCGGGGGGGATTCGAAGACTACCTAGCCATCCGAGCGTCGTAAACACATTGCATTGCAAGAACCAAATCAGCAAGGTGCCGTACCAAATTGATTCAATCCGAGAAAAAACGATGGCTTGGTTCCACTGCAAGACAGCGAGTCGAAACCAAGCCGGTGGAATGGAGTTAACCTTGAATCAATTGAATCAAGGTAAGTTTATCGATACGATCGGGTGATAGATCGATCAGTTCATTACCATTCCCTTCTTCTCGGTCAGTTACAATTTCTGCCCCTGCCAAATCGAGGACTTCCCGCAAGCTGAGCGGATTCAACAATTGGTGTCGCAGATAATTTCTGGAATGAGTCGTCGACGCACCCTTTTTGGATGAAATGGTGTTTCCAACCGCTATGTTGGCAAAGTAAACGCGATTTTCACCATCCACTGATGCGATCATGCCAAGAATATTCTGACGTCTTTCGATTTGTAGATTTGAAAGGGCAATAACTTTGTTAGGGTTCACCATATAGTTCATTCCGAAACGCTTTGTTTTTTCCTGAGCCACAATCAATTGGGTTGGAACCATGGAATTAGCGGAATAGTTGTAATAATTGACCATTAGCAATTGAGGATCTTTCATCGCTTTTTTGATGTAAAACAATTCGGTTGCTCCCTTTGGGCCTGGGGCGTCCGTCATGTCTCCTGAGAACAAGAGAGAGTTATCGTGCGAACGCAACGACCCGTCCCAGCCAAGTTTTCCACCCAAACCTAACAGCGAAAGATCGAGGTCAATTCGGCGATTCGTATTTTGCCAGTGAATACCGACAATCAAATCTTCTGGGACGCTAAAGTAGCTTCCGGTTGGAAAATTTCCGGTAAACTGTTTTTCAGTCGCCGGCATCGCATATTCAACATGGGCAGGGATCAAAACTATTTTGCCTTCTAAACGCGTTCTGATCGAACTTGCAAGGGAATTCAGTACTATTGAAAGAGCTTCCTGCGCCTGCAGGTTTTGCTTCTTCGGCCAAGTAAAATCAGTCGCCCAACCTCGCCCGTTTCGAATTCGATAGACGATCGAATTGACTTTAGATTGAGAGGTTGAAATTCGATAGCGCAGGGCATTGGCCAGTCGAATCTTTCGAAAGTTGTTCGCCTTTTTCAAAACTCGGCTCAGTTGGCTCCGATCCAATTGATTTTGCTTGATCAGGGCTGTTAGGTTGTTTAAGTAATCGACCGGGGCTGGTCGATTTTGAACAATCGCTCTTTTCCGAAGTCGATTAAAAAACGTTTTGTTTCGAGAAATTGATTTCATCGCAAGAAACAGGGGCTTGAACCGATAAAAAATTGACCCCAGATCGTCTGGAGCTTTCGTCATCAGCTCATCGAGAAATTTTCCATTGGCGTCCTTGATTTTATCGATCAAACTCGAATTCTTGATTAAAAGAGACTCGTCGGTCAACTTACTGATCACATAACGCAAAAACGCGACGGGGTCTTTTGGCACGATTCCGAACAGGTCGCGAAGCCGCGTGTTGAGTTCGTGGTTGTCAATTTGTTCGATCACTGACGGATCGAACGGAATAGATTCAACAACGGCCATGATGTCGTTCAGAGTATTTTCGGCCAGTGCAACACCTGATCCGATCGAGAGAATGGCGGACTGAATTTCAGCGGCCGTCATTGCTTTGATACGAATAAGCGGAACTTGCGATTCGAGTTCGGGAATCTCAAGCTTTTCTTTTGGGATGTAGACTAAGTCCGAATCAAAAATACCCAAAGATTCGTATCCGTAAGTCGTAGCGTAATGCACGATCTGCTGAAGCACCAAGGCTTCCAAGCTTAGGTCTTCGATCGTTTTCCACGACTTATGAAAAGCCGAATTCAATTGAACTGAATTGAGGGTCAGAACGGATTCGATCGCCTTAAATGTAGATTCATCAGCGGCAATTGCTGGATCTATCAAATAACGATGCTGAGCCGTACGAGCGAGCGTATTTGAAACTTCAGAACGCTGGGATTTATCCTCAACTTGGATGGCACGAAATAGGCGAAGCAGTGCTTTCATATCGAACTCCGAAAAAGGTGGGGGAAGACAGGATTCGAACCTGCGACCTGCTGCTTATGAAGCATTCAAGGAACGTTTATTTGCCTGGTCGGCGAAACGTAGAAGCCGCTCTACCACTGAGCTA
>JBCCSJ010000342.1:0-5714 GCA_039200505.1 Planctomycetota bacterium
CTGAAAACAGCCTAACTGATTGTGTCAAAGGTCAGGATGGCTCGTAGATTTTCTTGAGCCACAATCTGCCGAACTGATTCAGTTAGTCGGAGCGACTCGCCAGCTAAAATCTGGACTAGTTCGCCAGTGTGAAGGGCGACGAGGCAGGATCCGCTCGCCACCAGCAATGTCAGGTTTTGCCAAGCCAAGCAATCTTCGATCACCCCGCCGACCGGAACAAATACCTTTTGGGAGGTTCGAGTCGAGAAACAGGATGGGGTCCCAAGAGTCGCCATTTGGTCTGTTGAGTTTGCTGTGGTTGAACTCGAATTCGTAGATGAAGACCTACGAAACCATTCGGATCGGTGTTTCACGCTTGGCTCCTTTCCGCATTTCTCTGGCGGAAGAATGGTTTCCACCAAGACACAGAGCTAAAACTGCTTTGATGGACAACTGCTAACGGAACAGGTTGAATTTGCAAAAATGAAAAGGGAAGGTGGGGATCCCCGAAGGTTGACCCACCTTTGAACAATATGGACGCTGTTTGGCCGATGCGTCCACTCGAATCAGCCTTATAAAACAACGACTTTCGAGTTAGTTGTCAGAAACAAGATTCAGCTCGAAGACTTCTACTTCGTTCTGACTGCCGTATTGCATGTGTGAGCCGCCAATGAGAGCGAATTGATTTTCGCTGATTGGAAGCATCCGATGAAAAAATCGTCCGAATTCGAGTTGATGAATTTTGTCCCACGATTTCATGTCTGACGAAAGACAGAAAACTTCACCATCGTAGGTGCTGACAAGCAAATGCTCACCTACGGTCGTAGCGGAACATCCGAAAGCCTTCATCATACCTTTGGTTGGCAATTCGGGACCTACCGTCCAATGATTGGTTTGGGTATCAAAAATATGGACTTCAGCGGTTGCTCCGCCTCCTTTTTTGATTCCGCCGACAACGACCACTTTTTCTTGAACGGTTCCTGCAGCCAAGGCACGAGTTTGAAAAGGTGCCTTGATGCTCTTCCACTGCCGAGTTTCCGGGTCGACTTCATCAGTCAGATCAAGAACAAGCATGTCGTCAGCCCAAGACGTTCCGGATTCACCATTCATGGCCCAACCCCCGACGACGTAGACTTTGTTGCCCGTCACGCAGGCATCCAGCGATGATCGGCCACTCGGCAAAGAGGGCATTTCAGTCCACTGTTTTGTTTGGGTGTCAAAGCTTAGGACGTCGGCAATGGAATGCAAATCGTGTTCTTCCCCTTCTTGGTTACGAGCTTCCAAACCTCCGATACGAATGACTTTGTTGCCGTTAGGAACAAGGGCCAGACCTTGGAGCCCGAGGTTTTCGCCAGCAGATTCCCAATCCGAATTGTCCTCCGTCAGATTCAGGCACAAAACATCACGGTTTTGGTAAGACTTCGCGTAGCGATGGGCGCGTCCCGACTTGCCACCCACAACGAATACCTGTCCGTTTACGACAGCAGCCCCAAAACTGGTCATCCCTTTTGGAAAGTCGGCATAATTATTTTCAACCTTTGAAAGGGTGACTCGGCTGATTCCGTCAACGCGTTTTTCTTTTTCCATCGTTGCTGAAACCTTGGATTCGGCTGCCGGCTCCTCAATGGATTGAGTCGATTTGAGGGGCGTTGCTGTATCTATAACAACGGTACAGTAGTAACGTTTTTCAGCATACTTTTTTCCATCGACTTCACCGCTTTCCTCGACCACGTACTTGGCTCGAGCGGCAATTCGGGTGATTGGATTGAGTGTCACTTTGCCTGAATCATCAGACCAGGCGGCGTCGGAAAGCTCGGAATCGAAGTATTCCAGCAAAATTTCAACTTCTTTGACTGGTTTTCCCTGAAAATAAGTATGGAAAACAAGTTGACCTTTTTCCAAAGTTGGAATCACGTCCAGTGACAAATCCGTGGTCGGCTTGAGGCTCTTAAGGTTGTCGAACCCGCGAATGTATTTGGCGTTGTAGTCAAGAAACATGGTTTTGTCGCCACGTCCAAAAACGCCGTAGGGGCAACTGATGTTAACGACTTTGCCGGCATTCTTACCGTCCGTTTCCAGCCAACCCAGTTTTTCGTTGACCATTTTTTCGAATTCGACCGACGATACTTTGCCGTCGATCATTGTGGTCGCTTTCATACCGGCGATCCCACCGAGGAACTGGGCCTGGTCAGGCTCTAGCCCTTCGCCAAAAACAACCTTGATTTTTCCATCCTCGCCATAGACGAATAAGAAATGTCCCCACAGGTTACTGGCCCCCGCAGTAACCAATAGCACTGCTAAAAAGGCCGATTTTAATATGTTGATTTTGTGTTTCATGTTTCCGATTTCAATTTCCGGGCGTCGATTCTGGGAAGTCTTTTTTCCGTTCTGGCACAACAACTCGCTGCATGAATATGCCCCAGTTTTTCTCGCTTTTTAGTTTGGGATCGCCCTCGCGAACCCTTTCCAAATTTTCAAAGTCGTATTTTTCCAAACGGTCCAATGCCTTCCAGGCTTCCAAGGTCAGTGGGCTGTTGTCAAACTCTACCGGCTCAGCAGGTCCTCCTCCGGAGCAACCGACAGCCGCTATTAAAATGATGCCAATTAAAAGTCTCATGGTGATGTCTCTTTCAAAAAAAAGGTCGAATCCAGAGTGCACCGGATTCGACCTGAATTTTTCTTATTCCAAGAATTAAGGAAGCTTGGTGAGCGTTTCACCACCAGCTCGTGTTGCGAACGCGTCGTACAGATCCTGGTTAATCAACTCGCTAACGAAGCTAACCGAACCGTCGGCTAGAGCGAAGTTTCCTCCACCAGGATGCTCACTACGGAAGCAACCGTAAGTACCAAAACTTGAAGCGTGATCGTGCTTGTTGAATTCAACGTGGGTAGTTCCCCATGTGTATCCGATATAGCCGAATGCCCAAACGCTACCCATCGAAGTCGAAGGTCGGCCCTGTGGCATAAAGTCTGTCTCGCCAAGCAAGAATGTGTTCGAAGTTCCGTCGATCAAGTTTCCGAACTTGGTTTCCAGCAAATAGTTAGGACTGGTAATTTTCGCAGGATTTACCAACGTTGGGACAACAGCACCATCGTATTGTGGTTCTGGAATACCATACCAACGAGCGTAGTGAAGAAGCGAAACGTCATGCGTTCCCGCTGCGAAAAGGTAGCTACAAGGAGCGCGGTTTTCTCGCAGAGCCGCTGAAGGACGATTCATTGATGGGCAAAGGAAAGTTGGAATATCCAACTGAACCAAAATTGCGTTAGTGAAACCGTCGCCATCAGCATCGTTGGTACTGTTACGTCGCTCCCGAGGATCCCATCGGCTGGCGATGTCGTCCTTTTCGATGTAAGGCATGATTTGAATGAACCCGGTGGTCCAGGTATCAGTGTTCTCGTCCGCGTTGAAACGGTCTTTGGCACCGTAGGGAAGTTTTTCGTAGGTGCTTTCGAAGTTGTGGGTTGCAACCGCGATTTGTCGCATGTTGTTCAAACAACTCGTTTTTCGAGCTGCTTCACGAACTTGTTGAACCGCTGGCAATAACATGCCTATAAGAATCCCGATGATTGCGATGACAACCAGCAATTCAACGAGAGTAAAGCCTTTTCTTGAAACGGGTGATTTCAATGGTTTCTCCATGAAATATTAAAAACGGATTAAAGTTAAAAAACGAAAGGTTTAAATTGTTCAGAAACCTAACTGAACGCTTTGTGTCTTATTTGTCTGCTTTGGATTGATCCCTACCGAGAATCTGAATCAGTCAAGCGTAATTTGGGATGGCTATATGAATGACGGTACTAGCGGATGGACCAGATAAACCAATTAGTTGGTGCTTCAGCGTTTCAAAACGCCGACAACCCTCGGTCGGTTAGAGAACCACTGCACAGCGCTGCAATCAAAGCCAAGAGGCTAATTCCTCCGTGGAAATTCCTCTGGATTGCACCAAAATTCGTGTTGGTGCGAGATGGGTTGAAAACCGGAAGATAACAGATGGGCAATCGAATGGTGGACTACCCGTATTTCGAGACCGCGCATGATTATTTCAGCAAGTAAACGTTTATAAAAATTACGTTGCTGGCTACTTCGATCCAAAAAGGAAGAAGATGGCTCGCTGCGTGGAAGACCGATAATTATTGAAGGATATTTAAACAGGCAATAGTTTGCAACCGCCGCTACAGGGCGACTGCAATCATAATCACAAAAACTCTTCAGCCCTCACTAGGACATCGGTAGATTCGTTCATCAAATGAATTCAATCTCGATTGAATAAACTTCAAGGGATTGTTTTTTGGAAACATCAAAGCAGATTGCAAGACTTGGCTTGACATCCGATCTCTGCATCTTTCAATAGACGTACAAGCCAGCCAGGACAATGCCTCCAAGCCAGCGATCGAGAAAATCGAATCAACTTTTTGCGTTAACACTATTCTGATTGGGATTCGAAGATGGCGATTGCAGATCAAGCTGAAAGCTCAATAAACCATAACCCGCCGCCAGAAGATTCCGTCGCGAAAAAGAAAGGCAAAAAGGGGAAGGGGAAAAAACGAATCCCTCTTAGTCGAAAAATTTCTCGCGAAATGCAAATGTGGATTCGTCGAATTCACTTATATTCCGGGCTTTTCATGTTCCCGTGGGTTTTGATGTATGGATTTTCAGGTTGGTTCTTCAACCATCCCGGATACTATTCGGGAGACCAATTGTCCAAGTTTTCAGCTGCCAGCGTGGCTGATGGAAAATTATTGGAAATCCCAGATCCCCAATCACTCGCTGCGGCCGTGGTCGAACAAATCAACCTGGAATCTGCGAACGTTGACGGACCAGAGACCAAACTTACCACCAATGTGACGCCGCATTTTGATCGGTATTTGTCGTTCTCGGTCACCACCGAAGGTCAATCCCATCGGATCGAAGTACATCCGGAATCTGGCAATGGATCGGTAAGAACAACGCTGATCGAGAAAAAAGAAGAGTCTGACGAACTAGAGCCACCCGCAAATCCACTCGAGTTTGTGTCTCAGGTTGAGCTTGAAGAAAACTCGCAAACCTATGTCGAAGAATTCGTACCTGGAATTTTGGAAGAGCTAGAACTGGAATCTGGGGAAGTAAAACCTAGCCGGTTCTCTCCTAGCTTGATTTTTTCTGCTGAAGTCGATGGTGAGCCAACCGAAATTGCCTACAACCTTGGAAGCGGTTCGGTGAGACCATTCAGGCAAAATTCAGATGGAATGACGGCTAAACGATTTCTGCAGCGACTTCATCTATCGCGGGGATACTCGCCCAACATGGATACCAAAACCTTTTGGGCGATCTCGGTCGATGCCATGTTTTTGTCGATGGTTTTTTGGGGAACATCTGGAATCATCATGTGGTGGCAGATTCGTAAAACTCGCCGAATCGGAATTGTCGTGTTGGCCGCCAGCCTTGCCTGCACCGTATGGCTGGGGCTTGGGATGCACAGCAAGATGACCAAAACAACGAGAACTCGTTCAAGGCCAACTCCAGCGGTGACCAAGCCTGCAACGAAGACAGACAAGACGTCACCTTCTGGCGATAAATCGACTGCCAATACTCCGCAGAAATCTGGTTCGAAAAAGTAGTGTTTGACGTAATCTGCCATCCAAGTCGATCAATCGGACTGATTTTCAGATGCGTGCCATTTTCAATTCGACTAAACTTTGTGTTCACTCCATTGCCCTCTGGTCGAATATCAAAATGAATTTTAAAGCTAGAA
>JBCCSJ010000343.1:0-5667 GCA_039200505.1 Planctomycetota bacterium
ATCAGCAATACCAGCCGTTTGGTTGACTCTGCCCTCGAAAATAACCAAAACCCTGGACGTCAGGAAGTGATCGAGTTTTTTGACGATTACGTCTTTCCAACGATGGCTCGACCGGAAAATCAGAATCGACTGGGCGAGTTGCGATCCGATTTTATCAAAGATTATTTGAACCCCAAGGTTCGCGGAGTGGCCCGGCAAACGGTCATTCAATTAACGATCGATCGAATGACCAAATACAGCCAGAATCGCACCCTTGCCGCATCGACTCGAATCAATGCGGTCTACTTGATCGGCATGTTGGATCAGGTGCCTGCCGTTCGACTCAACAGCCAACCACCTCGTCCTTCGGCCGAAGCGATGGTCTCGCTTAAAACGATTCTTCAGTCCAGTGACGCAACCGCCGTTCCGGAATATTTGAAAGTTGCCGCGATTGCAGGGATCAAACGTCACTTGGACATTGATCAAACGCTTGGTGGGAGCATCGTAGAAGCACCCGTCAAAGCGGAATTGTTTGCGTTCGTTGAAAAAACTTTAAAAGAACCCGCCAAAGACGATTTGAACTATTGGTTGCAGCGACGTTCCATGCAGATTGGTGGTTTGCTCCGTAATCCAGCCGTTGCTGATTTGATCATCAAGGTTTTGAAAGAAGATCAAAACTCACTTTGGCTGAAGTATGACGCTTTAGAATCTTTAAACAATCTTCAGCTCTCTCTTTTGTCGGGACAAAAACAGCAGGAATTGGCAACCGTGTTGGGTGAGTTTTTGAAATCCAATTATAACAATGAAGCGGCTTTAATTCGTCAAGCCGTCGACAAACTGGTTTACAACTCGATCCTGTTTGCAGACACCGACCTCGAAACGAATCCGAACGACTATTCAAGTAATAGTAGTGGTGGAATTGGTAGTGGAAAAGGAGGTTTTCCAGGCGGCGGCGGTGGCATGGGCGGCGGTATGGGGGGTAGCGAAGGCGATGATTCGACCGGGGGATTCGGCGGTGGTTTTGGGGGCGGGCCAACCAGCTCTGACGACGAAGAGGCTCAATTAACCCTTCCAAATTATCAACTGCACCAATTCCGTCAAAAAATTAAAGCGGTCGGCTTTACGGCACGTAAGGCAATGATGGGATTAGAGAAAAGCTTGACCGGTGATTCCAAAACCTATGCCAATCGCGTCATCAGCAAGCTGGATTACCTGTTGAATGAAGATTCCAACCATGGAATCGTTGATCTCGATCTTCCCGAGAAGGAACCTGAACCGGGTGCCGAGCCCGATCCTCCTGCTCAGGAAATGTTGGCCAAGGCATGCGAAAAATTTGCCAGTGCCGTCGGTAAAGATCTGGCAAAATTGAAGGGCGAACCGGAACCGAAAGACCCGGCAAAAGAGGAAGATGCATCTGCCGGTGACGATCCTTTTAAATAGCGGTAATTAAACGCGATTCACTTGGTCGTCCTTGGCCCGGTCAGGAGCCGTTTGTCATTGACGACATCGGAACCGCGGTGGCTTCATTTCGGTCGCTGCTACAGGATTCATGATAGGGTGGATACGGTTCCGTGGGCTCACTCTGGCTCACGCCTATCACCACAACCTTTCGCCACTGCGTGACTACATGCATGGCGAAATAGTTTCAAAGTGAAACAAGGTGATAGGTGCCAACCCCTGAATGGGCTTCCCCCTTGAAGGCTAATTTTTGAATGCCGCGTATCCATTCGCGAACACCTCGCCTCCGTTTAGCCCCGAAAATCAATTTGTGCGGCACGATTCGTGGCAATCACAAAGACGTTTGGCAAAGTTGCTTGATCAGCACATTGAAATCCTCGCACTGGCGATGCCTTGGAATCGCATTTAAGATGGCGTCGATTCCAGTCGCTGGACTTGGTTGATCTCAATTAAAACAGAGTCTTGAGATTTTGCGATGCTAAATATCGGTTGTTTCCTGGCACAGATTGGTACTTCTTCGACCGATCCGCCACCCGGACTTTCGCTAAATTATCTGTTGGGATTGTTGGTCCTGGCGGTGGTTGTCTTGCTAATACTAATTCTGCTGTTTCGAGTTCAAGCGTTTTTCGCGCTTTTGCTCGCCAGTTTATTTGTTGCAATCGGATCTTCTAAAGAACTTACCGGCGGGGCGGGAACGCTGGAGTTGGCTACGATTGGTGACAAAATCCAAACTGGAATGGGATCAAGCCTTGGCTTCATCGCGACCATTATCGGGCTTGGTTCCATCTTTGGTGCGCTACTTGAACACTCCGGGGGAGCCCAGAGTCTTGCCAAATCGATGTTAA
Organism: Planctomycetota bacterium; assembly: GCA_039200505.1. Classification (GTDB taxonomy): domain Bacteria; phylum Planctomycetota; class Planctomycetia; order Pirellulales; family Pirellulaceae; genus Mariniblastus. The sequence goes on from JBCCSJ010000343.1 coordinate 2,283, forward strand.
GAATTTTCGGCGAAAAAAGAGCTTCGTGGGCGATGGTCGTCACAGGCTTCATCATTTCGATCCCTGTTTTTCTTGATGTCGCTTTGGTCATTATCGCACCAATTATTTATGCGTTGGCCCAGAAGACGGGCAAATCAATTCTGGCGTATGGTTTACCACTTCTCGCCGGTTTGATGGTGACTCATGCTTTTGTGCCGCCAACGCCGGGACCTGTTTGGGTTGCTTACGAACTCGGCGTTTCGCTGGGCTGGGTGATTTTGTTCGGAGCGATCGTCGGTTTTCCAACTGCGATTATTTCCGGAATTTTGTTACCCGCGTGGATGGCCAAAAAAATCTACATCGCACCTCCTGAGGAATACCTTGATGAACCGACAAAAGAAGATACCGATGGCCCTGGATATAAATCGATACTGTTGCTGATCGCGCTGCCGGTTGTCCTCATTTTGATGGGAACAATTGTGAGAGAACAAGCTGCCTCAAAAGTCGAACGGCAAGCCGTCCTGGAAACGCTGTCGTTGGAAGATCAGGCAGATGCCAATCAGCGAAAGAAAGCTTACGAATCTGCGGTCAATTCGGAAATTTCCAAATCAGGCAGCACAACGAAAGTCATTGCCTTTTTAGGACACCCGATTGTGGCGTTGATGTTGACGACACTGGTGACCCTGATCTATCTGGGGTATGGCCGAGGGTATGATAAAGCGGTGTTAATGGATGTGACTACAAAGGCACTTGGGCCAGCAGGGATTATCATTTTAATCACCGGTGCTGGAGGCGTTTTTAAAGGGATCATGGGGGCGAGCGGAGTCAGTGATGCACTGGCCACAGCCTGCAATGAATGGAAGATTTCCGTTCTGGTTCTGGCGTATCTGTTTGCGGTGTTTGTTCGAGTGGCACAGGGATCGGCGACTGTCGCAATGGTGACTGCAGCTGGCTTGATGCAGTCAATGGTCGACGGACTTTCTCAACCTAAATTGGCATTGATCGTGGTTGCGATTGCAGCCGGTGCCACCGCTTTTGCACATGTTAATGACAGTGGATTTTGGTTAGTGAGTCGTTATTTTTTCATGACTGAAAAACAGACACTACAGACGGCGACGGTCATTTCCACAGTTGTTTCAGTGGTCGGATTCGGCTTGGCCTGGGGAATTTGGCAATTCGTGTAACAACGAGTCGATCGTTCACAACTGTTTTTCAAGACGTTTTGATCCGTCGCTGCCGCTTGAGTTCGGTTTTAATTTTGAAAAGTGTAGATCGCACGAACCATCGGGGTCACACGATTCCGACTTACCAGCGATTCGGTACCTTCGCTCCGCGATCCGATTGTACATCCACTGCCAAATCGGCAACGAAAACGGAATGTGCATCGGGATGAATGCCAGCCAAAGTTTCGGCAATCTTCGGCTCAAGTATCGAATGGCAGCTGCTCCTCCGTAACGTTTATCCGAGTATCCGCTGTCGCTTGCCGGGATGATGTACATTTGTGACATCAATTGTTCGTAGGTCAGGTCGGGGAATTGTTCGCGGACGAAATCGCTATGAAGGGAGACGAAACTCAAACGGTTCTTTTGATCGAACCAATAAAGTCGTTTAACTTGGGCTTGACAGAATTTGCAGTCGCCATCGTAAATCACCACATCGCTATCTGGGAATTGAATCGGATTTGGCAGGTTAGCGAATGTTGTTGGATTCACGAGTCTGGGACTTGATAAAATTGGTTTTAGTTTAAGTAAAGTCTACAAAGAACTAATCATCATTAGTTTTTATCCTACTTGATTAGGGTAGGTCGTTTGTGGATCACGATACTACCTGTCCAATGCAAAAACCGCCCCGTTTTACGGAAAATAACCATTTGCGGTGCGAATGGCGACTTTTTGACCGAACTTGCCGATCTCAATAGCAATCGGCAAATAAACAGGCCTATAATGAGCCGACGGGGAACGTCGGGTTTTCACGTTCAGGTGAAATACTCAGACTGTTTCGTCGTCTGCGGGTAATTTCCGACGCGGACGTGGAGAATGGAGTGCCAAATAAATCGTCGTTTAGAAGACGAAGACGGGTCGGTCGAGTTGTTCGACGGACGCCCGCAAGATGGCTTCAAATGAATCAGGAGCAGAAATGAATAAGGTTCAAAAACAGGTATCACGTGCTCGAACCCGGGTGATGATCGGTAAGTTTTTCGGCATTTTGGTGTGGGCTCTTTTTGCCGGCCTATTGCTATCTGTTGTGGGCATGGCGATTCCCAAAATTTGGCACCTCGATTTTTTGAAAACACAGGAATATCACGATGCGTGGATGTACTCCTGGATCATCGGCGGAACTGTTGTTGGATTTTTGGTAACGGCTCTGCTGACTTGGTCCCGTCGAGATAGCTTTCTCGATGTCGCCGTTGAAGTCGACAAACGTTATCGTCTCAAGGAACGTCTTTCGAGTGCCTTGACCCTCGATTCAAACACCGCCAACACCAGCGTCGGGCAGGCATTGTTGAATGATGCCGAACAGAGAGCCGAGATTATCGACATTCGGGACGAGTTCGGGTATCGGGCTCGCTGGCAGGCGTTAATGCCACTGGCTCCGGTTTTACTGCTGATCGGTTTGGTGTTTATCCCTAACGCGACTCAGCAAGCTTCTGCTGTCGAAGCGGAAAAAATTGAAAAGAAAAAACAGGTCGATGTCGCTGTCAAAGAGCTGAAAAAGAAGCTTGAAGAAAAAAAGAAACAGATCGAAGCCAAAGGCCTGAAGGATTCCAAAGTGATGGATTCTTTAGAGAAGCAATTCGATAAACTGCTCGATGATAAAAGCTTCAATAAAAAAGACGCTTTGGTCAAACTCAATGACATCAAGAAACAGATTGAGGACCGACGCAAAGAATTGGGCGATAGCAAAGACCTAAAGCAGTCGTTAAATCAACTCAAAGATGTCAAAAGCGGCCCCGCCAAAGACATGGCTGATGCGTTAAGTAAAGGTGATATGAAACAGGCGGCCAAGGCCTTAAAGGAGCTTGCCGACAAACTCAAACAGGGCAAATTGAGTGATATTGAGCGAAAAAAACTAGCCAAAGATATGGCTGACTTAGCCAAGCAATTGAAAAAGATCGCTGAAAAACACGAACAGGAAAAAAAGAAACTCGAAGACCAAATCAAGAAAGCGATCCAGCAAGGCGATCTCGATAAAGCGGCCAAACTTCAAGAAAAACTGGAGCAAAAAAAAGCGCAGGACCAGCAAAAACAACAGCTCAAAAAGATGGCTGAAAAATTGCAAAAGTGTGCTGATTGCACTAATCCTGAAAACGGAAAATCGGGCAAGGGCAAAAAAAGTGGGAAGTCTGGGAAGGAACAACAACCCGGTCAAGGTGGTCAGCAAAACGCTGAACAATCCATGAAAGAGG
>JBCCSJ010000344.1:0-5614 GCA_039200505.1 Planctomycetota bacterium
TCAGCGTCCGCTCGAGATTTCGTCTTCTTGGAACTTTGAGATTCTTGATCCAATGTTTCCGAACTGGAATCGGAAGAAACCTTGATTTCAGCTGAATGGGCTGGTTTTGAGTTGCTTGGCGAAGCAAGATTTGAATCGACCGAGCCGCCCACCTCGCTCGAAGCGTAAATTTTGTCGCCCGTTGAACAACCGGTCGTGGCAAGGACGCAAATCAGAACCAACAAGCCAGACATCATCAAGGCACGACCTAACGAGAACTGCGGTAAGTTTGTATTCCTCATTTTTTATCTCGACAAGATACGATACGCACTAAGGGTTTCAGACCACTTTTCGTAAATCACTTCAGCTATCGACTTGCTGCGGCCAAGACTGACTGCTAGGAATCCGAAATGAATAAAACAAAAATGCGACACCACCAAAAATCAGCATCAAGTAACCTACCAGCAAGTACGAAAATTCCGGGTTGATTGTATTGCGATTCGTGGTGGCGACCAAAGCGGTCAATTGAAAACATCCCAGCAAAAGCCAGCTGGTTAACCAACCACACGCCGTCAAAAATTCAAAATTGATTGCCAAAGTCGATTCTCGTCGCTCAGGGGCAAGCCAGTACTCTTTGTTGGGAATGTTCAACATTTCGTCAGGAATTTTTCCCATGCCCCAGCCCAAGATGGGAAACAACAGCAAAAACACAAAATGCATTCCACCGAATAGTAGATAGAAACCGATCTTATTCATTTCGTCGTTTACGTTCCCTTGATCATCGAAATGAGACGGGACAATGTCTGGCAATCTGCCAAACCAGTAACCAAATTGGGCGACACAGGCGACAGCAGTCGCGAACAAAATCAAACGATTCAAAGTCTTAAGCATTCAATCCAGTCCCCCAAAAGTATTGGCCAGGTCAAGTTTTGGTTAGGAAATAATTTCCCGAAATTCGAATGGGGTAAACGAAGATTGAACCGTTCCTCATTTTAAACTTGAATTTCGAGGCAATTCAGTTTCAACCACCATTCGTGCCTGAAACGGCAATCTTGGAATATTTTAGGCAGGAGACCACTGTACTCAATAACGGTGAGTTTGGAGTTTTGTAAAATCCAGAGCAGCTCTTGAGGTTTCAATTGGCGGCCATTTCAGCGGGATTAACTGCGCAGCGACTGCAAAATTTCGTCAGAACTTTTTTTTGCATCCCCAAACAACATATCCGTATTGTCATTGTAAAACAGCGGGTTATCAACGCCGGAGTAGCCCGACCCCAATGACCGTTTGAAAACGACAACCTGATTCGCTTTCCAAGCCTCCAGGACCGGCATACCGTAAATCGGGCTTGATGGATCATCCAGGGCCCCCGGGTTCACAATATCATTGGCTCCGACGACAAGGACGACATCGGTTTCGGGAAAGTCTTCGTTAATCTCTTCCATTTCCAAAACCAAATCGTAAGGAAGTCTTGCTTCGGCAAGTAGAACATTCATGTGCCCTGGCAATCTTCCCGCGACCGGATGAATCGCAAATCGCGTTCGGATATTTTTTTCCTGAAGAAATTCCGTGATTTCCCGAATCGGATGTTGGGCTTGAGCGACAGCCATTCCATATCCAGGCACAACGATCACCTCTTTGGCATTGGCGAGCATTTGAGCAACTTCGCCAGCGGTTGTCGAAGTATGAACTTGGTTGCCCGTACTCGTTGTCGCACTGCCGGTAGGTGAATCCCCTGTCCCAAATCCTCCTAAAATCACGTTCAAGAATGATCGGTTCATAGCGTGGCACATGATGTAACTTAAAATTGCACCACTGCTTCCGACCAGGGCTCCCGTGATAATCAACAAATCGTTTTCCAGCAAAAATCCGGTCGCGGCTGCCGCCCATCCCGAATAGCTGTTGAGCATAGAAACAACCACTGGCATGTCCGCACCGCCAATTGCCATCACCAGATGCCATCCAAATACAAACGAAATTAACATCATGATGATCAGAGGCGTTAATCCTGCGAACGTCGGTTCAGAAATGAACCACCAGCCGAGTGCGCCGCAAGCCAGCAGCATCGCCAGATTGATAAAATGCCTAGCTGGAATCAGAAGCGGTTTGCTTTTGATTTTTCCATCAAGCTTGCCCCAGGCAACGACGCTTCCAGTAAAAGTTAACCCACCGATCAGGATGCCAAGAAAGATTTCAAGTTTGTGTATCAAATCGGGACCGACCATTGCTGTCGCCGTTTCCAATTCTGCAGTGGGCGACTGAACTCGTTCCCAATCTGCCCAATAAAAACTTAATCCGACTAATACAGCAGCAAGTCCGACAAAGCTGTGCAAGATTGCAACCAATTGCGGCATGGCCGTCATCTCGACTCGGGTCGCCAACCAAGCCCCAATTAGGCCACCAATGACCAGGGCAAACACGAGCACAATCTGCCCGCCGGTGATCCCGGCGACAAAAGCTGCAACAACAGCAATCGCCATCCCGATCATGCCGAGCAGATTGCCTCGACGAGCGGTTTCGTGCTGGCTAAGACCACCAAGCGAGAGGATAAAGCAGATTCCGGAAATCAACCAGGCAACACTGCTGGCCGTGTTTCCGGTTGCCGAGGAAAGCAAGTTGACATCAAACATTCGATTAACCCTGCTTTCTAAACATGCTGAGCATGCGTTGAGTGACCAAAAAGCCGCCTGCGATGTTGATCGTAGCAATCAAAACTGCAAGCCCTGCCAAAATCGTGGGCATCCAGGCTCCGTCCAGACCTTTGCCCATTTGCAGCATTCCGCCAATCAGAATAATTCCGCTAATTGCATTGGTGACGCTCATCAGTGGAGTATGAAGGGCGGGAGTCACATTCCAGACCAATTGGTAGCCAACAAAACAGGCTAAAATAAAAACCGTGAAATGCTGGACAAAGCTGGGCGGTGCATAGGCACCAATCAAATAAAGCAAGCCGAGCGTAAAAGCAGCCAACGCCGCTTGCCCGACAACTTGGAATATTGCCGCAAACCCCACTCGATCTGATTCCGATTCTGACTCGACCAGCAGATCCTTCTTCTCTGTGGCCGGCTCGGGTGCTGGCGGAGAAGGATCGACAATTTTAGGTGGCGGCCGCATCGTTTTCCGATCCATCGTCACCACCGATCCACGTACGATTTGGTCATCAAGATCGATCACAAATTGACCATCTTTGCCGGGAGTCATGTCCGTTATCAAATTGACCAAATTGTTTGCGTATAACTGGGACGATTGGGTTGGTAATCGGCTCGGCAAGTCTTCGTAGCCAATAATCGTGATGTCGTGAGTGACAATTTTTTGGCCCGGCTGAGTCATTTCGCAATTACCACCGTTCTGGGCGGCCAGATCAACGATGACGCTTCCTGGCTTCATACTTTTCACCATATCCCGTGTGATCAACACAGGTGCAGGTTTGCCAGGTATCAACGCGGTGGTCACAATAATGTCCACTTCCTTGGCTTGCTGAGCAAACAAATCCATTTCGGCAGCAATGAATTCATCACTCATCACTTTGGCATAACCACCTTCTCCTTCTCCTGATTCTTCGAACTCAAGTTCCAGGAATTCCGCTCCCATACTTTTGACTTGTTCTTTAACCGCTAGCCTCGTGTCAAAAGCACGAACGATGGCCCCCAGACTTTTTGCCGTGCCTATTGCTGCCAAGCCAGCAACACCAGCACCAATGACCAACACCTTTGCCGGAGGAACCTTACCGGCGGCGGTAATTTGGCCGGTGAAAAAGCTGCCAAACTCATTGGCTGCCTCGACCACCGCTCGATAACCGGCAATGTTCGCCATCGAACTCAACGCGTCCATCTTTTGCGCCCGTGAAATGCGGGGCACGCAATCCATAGCAAAACTGGTGATCGAACTCTCACGCAATAGTTCAACCAAATCTGGATTTTGAGCTGGCCAGAGGAAGGAAATCAATGCTGTGCCCGGCTTCACAATTTTGGCTTCTTCGCCGGTAAGGGCTTCGACTTGAATGAGAATGTCTGACTGCTGAATGATCTTTTCACGCGACCTTTCTACGGTCGCACCGGCGGAATCATAATGGCCATCCGGGAACGACGCGAGACTTCCACATCCAGATTCAACCAGGACTTCATAGCCGAGTTTGGAAAGTTTGGTGGCCGATGCCGGCGTAATGGCGACACGACGCTCTCCTGGTTTTGATTCTTTAAGGGTTCCAATAATCATTCCAAAAGCTGCTTTGATTGGTTGGGGGAGAATATTTGGCCAGGTTAGTGGATCGTAATTACCCACTTGGCGACCGGAAATGGACTCCGAGTTTTAATCGCGATGAAGAGAGCCTTCTAGCCGATGTACCGTCGGTTTTAAGGTAATATCACCCGACTTCCATGGGAAAGAAAGTGAGGCATCGTAGGCAGGGAGGGAGTGATCGGGATTGCCTTTTTGCCGGATGCCTTGTTCAAACGTGAAGATGTTTGGCGGGGTTTCAATTTCGAACTTCGAACGATTCCCAGTATTTGATCAATCAAACCTAGGGCCACATCGAGATGCACTGGCTTCTTTAAAAAATAGTGAGTGCCGAAAGGCAGACGTTTGCGATAGACGTCGGCACGCTGAGACGAAGACAGAAAAATCGCGGGCAATTTCCTCAAACCGGAACGCCTGCTTAAACGCCGATAAAATTCGGCTCCGCCGGAAAGGCTGAATCCGGCGTCAATGATCAATAGATCCAGCGGTTCCAAACATGCCAATGCGGTGGCAGTTGAATCCAATCGAGCTGTCGATACTTGGTAGTTCGCATCAACCAATCGAGTGGCCATACGAAATTGGGATGCCGGATCGGAATCGGCAATCAAAAGGCTGGGAAGGCAAGTCTGTCCCATCACGGAATCCAGTTCAAATAATATTTTGCCGATCCATCAGCAGCAAAGATTCCTTTGTCGTTCTATTCGGAACTGTTTCCCACAAAGATTACGTTTTCGTCAGACTTCCTATTAATCGCTGCAATTGAATCAACTGGATCGACTCAACCAATCAAAGCAGGTCGGATCTGCCAATAACGCGCCACACACTTGCAACGGACGTCGTGGAAGCTGGATGGCGTGAAAGTTTGTCAAATTCGGAAACCGAATCTAACTCGCATTCTTTATCTCATTGATGATTTCAAATTTTCTGATTTGTCAGAAATGTTCTGCATGAGTTGGACCAGTCTCTTTGTTTCTCTGGTTGGCAAAACAAGTCAGGTGAATCAAAAATTGCGATTGATCCAGAATTTCTACTTGTTGTTTCCTGTCGGTTTGAACGATGGAAGTGACATCCGAGCGAAAGTGGCAGGGAAATTTCGCGCCGCATTTTTGCATGCCACCCAATGGAATGAACTCGACTCGTGCCCATTTCCATGTATTTGGAATGGAACTCGGAAGCTCCACCAATCAGTTTGCCCAACCTGATGTGTTGTTAAAGAGTCCAAGCCAGGTGAAAAGACACCCGGCAACGTGGGGTTTTAGTTTGAGGATGGATACAAATCGATTCAGGAGTGAACAGGATGCTCAAAAAAACAATTTTGACGATCGCAATGGCAGCGGTCGGATTTCTTTTGACGAATCAAGCGTCAGCCCAATTCTTTTCCGGCTACCAAGGTGTTCCCGGA
>JBCCSJ010000345.1:0-5590 GCA_039200505.1 Planctomycetota bacterium
CCAAAAAATGGGCCAATCCAACACGCTTGGCATAGCAATTAAGAGGGTCGGGAAAGGTTTTGATCTGAATTCGGAGGAACTGCGAAAACGGGTCTACTCGCCCGGGTTCAAGCACGCCGGCGTCATTTTGCATAACCCTCAAGATGTCAAGAAAAAGAAATAACAACTGGTAAACGTGGCCTGTCCAACGACCGTCGGAAAGAGGGATTCGCTTGAAAATTTGGTTCAACAAAATCAACGAAAGTCGCCGATCGATTTTTGAAATCGAAGATAAAGACGAACACGGCGAACCGTTGGAACTTGAAATTACCATCGGACGGGACGAATCAAACACCTTGGTTTTGGAAAGCCCGCTGGTTTCCCGCCGTCATGCGATCATCAAAAGGCGGGAGCAAACGTTCGAAATTGAAAACGTTGGGTTAAATGTCTGCATGGTTGCTGAAACCGATGTTGGGGTCGGTGAGAAAGTCTCGTTTACCAGTGGGACCCCCGTCAGGATTTGGCCCTATACCCTCAGTTTCGAACTGGAAAATGTCCCTCAAGTCAGTCGAAACGAATACGATGCTCACGTTCGAAAAATTATGGCGAATCTGGAGCAACGGATTCATCGCCAGCTTTTGGAACGTTTAGATTTGGTCGGGATGGAAAGTTCGCGAACTCCCGATCAAAATAGCATCCTTTTGTTAGAAAACAACATTGAGGATTGTTGCCGTGAATTAAATGTGTTTGGAGACGAAAACGCGGAATTACTTGATAGTATCGTGGGGCTGGTTTTGCGCGACATGTTGACCAACCAGATCATTCTGGAAGGCTCTCAAGATTCGATCAGCCTTAAACCGGCCGCACTGACCAGCAATGAATTTGACGTACCGGCGACGCTGATTCCTGAACGGGAAACCGAATTAAAGAACTTGATGCGAATGTTGAGGGAAAAACTTCAACTGGAACTTGCAAAAGACACAACCGATAAAATCCGCTTGGTCGAAGATAAAACGATGTTGGTATTTCCGACGCTCAAACGATTTATCCATGGCGAGATGCGAAAATACATCATCCTGCGAGCTTTGAAAAAGGATCTTAAAGATACCGTTTTTGGATTCGGGCCACTCCAAGATCTTCTTCGAGTGCCGACGATCACGGAAATCATGGTTGTTTCAAGTGACCAGATCTACGTGGAAACCGATGGCGTAATCGAACGGTCTGGACGTCGGTTCATTTCGGATCACGTCACCGAATCAGTCATTGAAAGAATCGTTGCTCAGGTTGGAAGGCGAATCGATAAAAGCCAGCCGTTGGTTGACGCACGATTACCCGACGGATCACGAGTCAACGCGATCATCCCACCGCTTGCAATCCGGGGCCCCTGTTTGACCATTCGTCGTTTTCCTCAAAAACGATTGTCAGTAGAAGACTTGATTGAAAAACAGAGCTTGACCAGTTCCGCAGCAGCTTTTCTACGAGCAGCAGTTCAAAACAAACGCAACATTCTGGTCAGTGGAGGAACCGGTAGCGGGAAAACGACAATGCTCAACGCAATGAGCAGTTTCATTCCTTACAAAGAAAGGATTGTTACAGTCGAAGATACTGCTGAACTTCGGATGCACCAGGAACATGTTGTGACATTGGAAACCAAGCCAGCCAATGTGGAAGGCCAAGGCGAATATACCGCTCGAGATCTTGTGCGAAACGCGTTGCGAATGCGTCCTGATCGTTTGATTGTCGGTGAATGTCGGGGTGGAGAGGCTTTGGATATGCTACAAGCCATGAATACTGGGCATGATGGATCGATGACGACAGTGCACGCCAACAGTTCGACCGAAGTGATTGAGCGCCTTGAATTACTGGTTCTGATGGCCGTTGAATTGCCGGTTCGGGCTATTCATCGACAGATTGGATCCGCTCTAGATTTGATTGTTCAGCTGACTCGACAGAACGATGGTCGTCGCATGGTGACTCAAATTTCGGAAGTTGAGCGAATGGACGAAGAGACCGGCGATTTGATTGTGATTGATATTTTCAATGCCAGAAATGGATCTTTGCAGCCAACTGGATACCTGCCCTCATTTGTAGATCAATTAGTCGATAAAAATTTGCTGGATCTGCGATTTTTATACGCTGAATCTCGTCAAATGGAAATTCAAAAACCGCGCAGAATTTCGCGTAAGTCGAACAACCCTTTAACGCGTGACCTTATCCCGCCCCAGCGATAATTTAGCCTGGATTTGCCAATGGCCAATGCTGAAATCTTATTGAACAGCGCTTTCCTTGCCGCCGGTTCCGGTGCAATGGCTTGGTTTTCACGAGACCTGGTTGGGACGGTGTTGGGTGGAATCGAGGAAAACATTCGCCTGCAACTCAAAGCGATGCGAATTGCGACGCCTCATTTGCGAACTTATTTGACATGTTATCTCTATTTTGCGATCACCGTCTTTTTTGGGGTCTGCTTCGGTTACGGGAGTTTGATTTTTGCCTGCTTATCGATCGCTCTGTTAATTCCGTTTCCTTACTTCATGTTGAACAAAATGGCTCAGTCTCGCAGGGACAAGATTGAGGATCAATTAGCCAACAGCATGACAACGCTTTCTAATGCAATTCGGGCCGGACTCTCAATCGCTCAAGCACTTGATATATTGGCGGAGCAATCGCCGCGACCGATTAAGCAGGAATTCCAACATATGGTTGGTCAGTATTCGATGGGCAATACGTTGCAGGATACGTTGTTGGAAGCTAAAGAGAGGTTAAATAGCGAAAACTTTTCTATGTTTGCGGCGGCCATGTTGGCCAGTCGAGAAAGCGGTGGAAGGCTGAATGAGACAGTTGAAAGGATTGCCGACTCTGTCAGAGAGTTTCAACGTCTGGAACGTAAGGTTCAATCTGAGACTGCCCAAGCCCGAAAATCGGCCGTGTATATGGCTTTGGCACCCCCGATCATTTTAGTGGTCTACTATTTTGTAGATCCGATCAATACGGGGCGGCTGTTCACGACAGTGCCCGGGCAGTTCCTGCTTTCGATATCCGTCATTTTCGACGTGATCGCATTCCTGTGGGCACGTTCCATTTTGACCCCTGACTTGTAGATTCGAGGTCATGATCATTTTCGAAAATTTTCAACTTGTCGCGGTTGCTGATAGTGAAGCGTTCTTGCCAACCTTGGTGTTGGCAACGGCTACGTTTGCGTTCGTTTACTGGGTTTGGATGGTTTTACAGACTGGTGACCTTGAGCAAGGGAATGAATGGCGATTCGATGTAACCCGAATCAATGATTTACGCCGCAAAGACTCGACATACCGGGCATTTCAGCCGATCATTCAAGCCTTTGCCAAATTCAATCGCGGAATTCTTGGCGATCAACTCCCAGAAATCTATCGAGAGATTCAGGCTGCCGGCCTACCTAGAAGTTGGTTACCTGAAGAATACATCGGCAAGCTTCAATTTGTCGGTTTGCTGATGTCTCCGTTTTTTATTTCGTTTGCAGTTTATTACATGGGACCAGCGGGAGCCATCCTCGGGTTGGTTCTTTCGGTTTTATTCGTTTATTTGTTAAGACGGAATTTGACCAACAAAGCCAAGACAAGGCTCAAGATGATTCGTCGTCGAATGCCGTTCTTGTTGGATTTGATGACGTTGTTGATGGAAGCAGGCACCACTTTTATTCATGCTTTGGAACAAGGTGTGCAAGAATATAGAGGGCATCCAATCGCTGTCGAATTCGGAAGAGTTCTGACGGATATGAATCTTGGAAAAACCCGCAGGGAAGCATTCGAGGCGATGCGAGACAGGCTTTCAGATGACGAGATTACTAGTATTCTCGGATCTATGCTTCAAGCAGAGGAGCTTGGAACTCCACTGGCTGGGATTTTTCGAACTCAGGCAGATGTACTTCGTTTGAAAAGGTCCCAACGAGCCGAGGCGATGGCGGGTGAAGCAGGAGTCAAAATGTTGTTACCGGGAGTACTGGTCATGGCGGCGACTGTTATCATCATAATCGGCCCTTTCGCACTTAACTTTTTGATCTTTGGCCTTAGTATGGATTAGGATTCTCCAGCTTTGAAACAATGGGAAAAATGAGTCGCCATTGATCGCGACTTAAAAAATATAAAATGAAGTACTTCAATTGTCCAAAATGCGAGGGAAAGCTCAAAGTGCCGGACAAGGTGTGCGAAAAACCCATTGTTTGTCCTGTTTGCAATCAAGACTTTATGCCGGATGCGTTTGCTACAAAAAAACAGAACGCTAAAAATAACAAGCAGAAAAACAAAACCAGCAGGCCGTCCATGCGAGCCATTCCGGTGCCGGCTTCGGTGGAGAAAGAATTAAGCAGTCCAGTTTCTTCCTCTCTGGATCCTCCCAAAACCCGGTTGGCTGCCCCCGGGCCTCCGTCTCCTCCCTCGAAATACAAATCAACGTCAAGAAAAAAAGAAAAGCAAAGAGATTTAAAACAGACTACAGATAGCAAAAATCTATCGCCTAAGAAAACGAGCCAACAAACTGCCAGGATTATAAAAACCGAATCGGTTCAGCCTCAACTGACGGTCGATGGCAAACTGCCAACCTTGCAGCTCAAGGATGACGTGAAGCCGAAACACGAAGAGGATTCGATTACTAGAAATCCTGCCTTCATTGGTGTTTTGGTTTGTGTCAGTCTACTACTTTCCGTGTTGATGCTGTTGATTGCTCAACCTCCCAAAGACAAAGCTCGTCAGGCGGTTGAGAATGCACGATCAGCGATCAAAAAATTTTACTCAGTTCGAATTGACGAAAATCCACAACCTTATCAGCTGGATCTTCGTCAGGCTCAGCTTGCTCACTCTCGAGGCGACTTTATCGCCGAGACACAGGCATACCAACGTGTGATGCTGCGATTTCGCGCTGAAGACGATGGCAAACCGTTTAAGGTAACGGGGAGCAAGGATTGGGATACCGAATTACATGACCTCGTTTCCACACTTCTTAATGAAGCCAAACGCCTTTCGAAATAGGTTAGTTCGGCCAGTTTTTTTAACGATCGACAGCGTCTAAAATAAAGGCGGTTGGTCGCGGACCAGCAAAAAAAGAAGTGGACATCGATGACAAGTTTAAGCATGGCCAAAGCCCGCAAAAAAAGTCGGTATCAGATTCTCGAACAGATTGGGGCAGGAGACTTTGCCCGAGTTTACTCCGCAGAGGATAACAAGCTTGGTCGTAAAGTAGCGATCAAGCAACTTCACGAACAGTACCTCGAAGATCAAAAAAGCTTATCAAGATACTGGCAAGAAGCTCAATTGCTGGTGGACTTGGCCCATCCAAATATTGTCACCATCTACGACGTCGTCAAAAAACGCGGCTGCCTCGTCCTGGAATTAATGAGGGGCAACCTCAAACAGATCTACGGGAAAAAACCGATGCCGGTCGACGATGTCCGGGAAATGATCATTGAAGTATCTCGCGGACTGGAATGTCTTCACAAAGCAGGAATAGTGCACGGCGATATCAAGCCTGCTAACTTGATGATGAGTCGCCAAGACGTTGTTAAAATCGGCGATTTCGGTTTGGCCCGTCGAGCCAGCGATGCGGAAGGCAGTCTCGTTAAGGGAACGACCAAGTACATGGC
>JBCCSJ010000346.1:0-5569 GCA_039200505.1 Planctomycetota bacterium
AAGATTTTACATCTTTACCCCAAGGGGAATTTACTTTCGCGATTATCGCTCCTCGTCGTCAGAAGCCAGAATTTTTTCTTTTGATGGAATTGGATCAGGAATCCGAGTCGTTAGACAAAGTATTGAATCGGGGACGTGATTTAATCAACGACGAATCTGAAATCGAATCAGAACAAACAGACGACGGGTTGGAATTTGAGTCGTTCATGGCCGACGGGAAACGAATTACTTTTTTCAACAAAGATGGTTTGGTTGTCGGATGCTCGTCGCGTGAAATCCTGGATGCTTTTATTGATCGTTGGGCAGATAGAGAGGTCGAAAAAATTCGTCCTTTGGCGAAAAATCGAAAGTTTGTAACGATCATGAACCGTTGCAGAGGTGGAGACGACGTGGTTCCGGAGGCCCGATTTTTTATCGATCCAATTGGACTGGCGAAAAGCTCTTTCCAAGGCAATTTTTCAGCGAGTGCTTCTCTTCAATTCTTGCCAGTATTCGGCCTCGATGGTTTAGCAGCTATTGGCGGTAGCACTATTTTTTCTAACGAAGACTTTGAGTCAATTGTGCATGGTCACGTTCTGTTGGCCAATCCTCGCAACGGGCTGTTCAAAATGATCGCAATGAAGCCGACAATCTACGAGCCGGAGCAATGGATCCCGCAAAAATGTTCGACCTACATGACAACCAGTTGGGACGTTGATCAATTTCTTGATGAACTGACTAAAATCATCGAAAACTTTTACGAAGAAGGAACGGTCGAACGATGGATGGAAGAAGACATCAACCAAGAAGTCGGTTTCGATTTTAAAGAGGATTTCCTAAATCACCTTTCAGGACGTATTACATTCGCCCAGTGGATTGAGGAACCAATCCGATTCAACAGCCAGATCACTGCCATTTCGGTTGGGTTAAGCGACGTAGAGGCTTTCGAAAATTCTTTGGACAAAATCTACGAGAGGATCCAAGAGGACGTGGATGAAGACGACGAAGATCGTTTGATCGAAATAGATTACAAGGGTGTTCGCGTCTGGACTGCCGATGAGGATCGAATGAATCAACGACGCGAAAGGTGGATAGAAAGGCGAAGAGAACGAGCGATCGAACGTGGACGTCCGACCCCTGTCGACCCACCGATCAATTCCCAACAACCCTCGTTCGCCATCATCGGCAGTAATTTGGTATTTTCGATGAGTCCTGATGCAATCAAGTCGGCAATCGACGTGGAACAAGGAGACGCTGAAGCACTTGTCTTGGATGAAAGCTACAACGAAGTCTCTCAGACGATTGAAAAATTTCTAAAACGAGATATGCCAGTTTCGATTGGGTACACTAACCCTGGAGAATCTTTGAAATTCGTTTACGAGTTGATTCGATCCTCCGAAACCAACGACTTTATCGACGGGCAGCTTGAAAATAACGACAATCGTTACCTTCGCGGTTTCAAAAACCGATTCGACGACAATCCGCTTCCAGAGTTTGAAGCTGTTGAAAAATATTTCAAACCCAACGGTTGGTTAATGACCGACGATGATACCGGATTCCACTTTCTGGCATTTCAAGTGCGGTCCGATCCGGACGACGTGGACGAGTAGAAACGAATCCGTCTAAAAAAACGCTGGATCTACAAAGGGTTTGCTTTCGAGCAAGCCCTTTTTCGTTAATAAGGATCTGTCGTTATCTTTGTTCCAGTCACCAATTCAAATCTTGTCGGCGACCCGCTACGCGGTAGGGCAATGATTTCGTAAAATGAATGTTGGCAAGATGGCGGTAATTCACAACACGAAAAAATGAATGATCAACAAGCGACAGGACCAGGTGCTGAAGAGTCTCGTCGAAACAAGCTGCAAAAAATTATTGAACTTGGCTACGATCCCTACGGTCACCGATTTGATGAACGAAGTTGGATCGGTGATATTCGCGGTCTCATAGACCAAATTCGATACGTGACCGAAAAGGGCGATCAACTCACAATCCCGTCCGCGTACGACTTGGGAGATTCTACGTTCAAGGAATGGTTAAAAAGCCACGGCAAGGGCTCCTGGAATGGTCCCAAAGTGCGTGCGGCAGGGCGGATTCTTCTTCACCGTGATAAAGGCAAACTTCAGTTTATTGATATCGAAGATTGGACTGGAAAAATCCAACTGTTTGTTGGGCGTAACCAGATTGGTGACGAAAATTGGGAACTGCTCCAGTGTCTCGAATTGGGAGACCTGATTGGCGTCGACGGCATGCTTCGAATGACGCAAACGGGTGAGTTGTCAATCTTTGCAGACAAAATTCATTGCCTTTGCAAAACACTCGATCAACCACCCGCTAAACACAAAGGATTGGTCGATGCGGAATTAAGACAGCGACGACGCTATGTGGATCTTGCCTACAACGAGGGTGTTCGAGATCGTTTCCTTGACCGGTCGAAAATTGTTGCTTCCGTTCGCCAGACTTTAACCAATCAAGGTTTTGTCGAAATCGAAGGGCCAACATTGCACACGGTTGCTGGCGGTGCGGCCGCCAAGCCGTTTAAAACGCACCACAATGCACTCGACATGCCACTCAATATGCGAATCGCACTTGAGTTGCATCTGAAACGATTGATGGTTGGCGGCATGGAGCGTGTTTTCGAACTAGGGCGGGTGTATCGAAACGAAGGAATTAGCCCAAAACACAATCCTGAATTTACCATGATGGAAGTGTATCAAGCTTACGGCGATTACGAATCGATGATGGATCTTACCGAGAATGTAATCGCGGATGCATTAAAGGCCATCGGCAGCGACCCCGTCATTCCGTTCGGAGAATCGACGGTCGATTTTACGACTCCATTTCAGAGAAAATCGTATAACGAATTGTTTCTCGAAAACACCGGTGTTGATCCCACCGATGGAAAGGCTGTTTTACAGTATGCCCAATCGATCGGCTTGAATGTGGAAGGCAAGCATGAGGATGTCATCAAAAATGAAGTTTTTGAAGAGAAGGTTGAAGATGCCCTGGTCGGTCCGGTGTTTGTAATCGACTACCCGGCCAGTATCTGTCCTCTGACAAAACGGAAACGAGACAATCCTGCCATCGCAGAACGCTTTGAATTATTTATTAATGGCATGGAATTGGCGAATGCCTACACCGAATTGAACGATCCCGATCTACAGGAAGAACTCTTCAAAAACCAGCTCGAAGGTCACGCCGAGGAAGATTCGATGGCCAAAATGGATCACGATTTTGTCAAAGCCCTTCGAAATGGGATGCCACCTGCTGGAGGATTGGGAATCGGAATTGACCGGCTCGTCATGCTGTTGACGAATTCGCCCTCCATTCGCGATATCATCTTATTTCCGTTACTTCGTTCGGAAGGATAGTCGAGGAGAATCGACACTGATTTGCCTCGTATTCAAAGCAAAGCTCCTGAAATTTTGAAAAAAGTGGGACAAAAGCCCAATTTGTCCGCCACTCGATCCAAAGTCGGTGTTGCGACGAATTCGCGACCAAGACTACACTTTGCGGAAAAGTGACCCAATGGAAATGGGCTACGTTTAAATATCACTGGTCAGGCGACGTCCTGATTGCCGAAGGATTGGCGAATGTACAAACTACTTCTGTCGTGGCGGTATTTGAAAACTCGATTTATTGCCCTGGCATCGATTGTGAGCGTGACATTGGGCGTGGCAACGCTCATTGTTGTCAATAGTGTCATGGCCGGTTTCGTCGAGGAAATGAAAAGCCGGCTCCATGGTGTTCTTTCTGATGTCGAAATGTCCGCACCGCTATTGGGCGAAATTCGCCACCCGGAACGCCACATCGAAATGGTCAAAGAAGTCGTAGGCGAAGATCTGCAGGATCTAACTTGCGTGGTTCGAACACCTGCCCTCATTTCATTTCAATACGGCAGTGTGCCGCAAACCCAACAGATTTTACTTCTGGGAATTGATGACGAAACCTTCGGTAAAGTAACGGATTTTCGTCCCTATCTGACCAATGCCTTGAAACGCGAAAGCCGGTTTTCGTTTGAGCTTGAAAATTCGGGCTATGAAATTGATGAAGCAGGATGGGATTATCGACGCCGAGTCATAACTAATCGACGAGCGATTGAGGAAAGCTACCAGCGGTACCAGTCATTTCGGAAAGAACAGGACCAGGGCTATGAAATTGCGGCGGCAACTTACAACCAATCCCTGCAGTCAAACGAAGAATCAGATGAAGTCCAATCGTCACCCGATGAAGATTTAGATGAGAATGCTGATCTGATCACTGACGAGTTCGTCGACAATTCGAATTCGATCAATTTCATTCCTATTCCAGATTCAATACCTGAAATGGATGAGCTTGATTCGTCAAAGCCGGGTACAAGCAGCAAAAAGCTGACTTCCGATTCCGCCGACGGCCTTTACCGGCTGGATCCTTTCGATCCAAGTTCACAATATCGACCCAAATTGGCTGAAGAAGATCTGTTTGATCCCATGAAAGATCAATATACCGGGATCATTCTTGGACACGCGATCTCATCCCGGAAAACACACGATGTTGACGGAAATCTGGTTGACTTTTACATGGTAAAACCAGGCGATGACGTTCAGGTCATGCTGGCTTCCGTTGGCAACAACGCCCGACCCGTGAGTGCCAATTGTACTGTTGTGGACTTTTACAGCTCTAAAATGCACGAGTACGATTCATCGTTCGCCTTCATGCCGTTAAGTGAATTGCAGAACATTCGGGGCATGGTCGATCCGTTGACAGGCGAAGGCACGGTCTCAACCATTCAGATTAAATTGAAAGAGGGTGCGGATCTGGATCGAATTCGAGACCAGTTACTGGCAACCTTTCCAACTGAGATTTATGGGTACGACATTCGTACCTGGCAGGATACGCAGCGGCCATTGTTGCACGCGGTAAATCTTGAATTGACGATCCTTAACATCCTGTTGTTCTTAATCATTGCCGTAGCCGGATTTGGGATCCTCGCTACTTTTTACATGATTGTTGTCGAAAAAACCAAGGACATCGGCATTCTGAAAGCCCTGGGAGCACCCAGTCGAGGGGTCATGGCGATTTTTCTCGGCTATGGAATGTCATTGGGAACCGTTGGAACGGGTGTCGGCATTTCGATCGGACTGTTGTTTGTTCATTACATCAACGACATTGCCGATTGGGTTGGGAAAATTACAGGACAAGAAATCTTCGACCCGCAATTCTATTATTTTTCAAAAATTCCGACGATCGTCAGCCCGACGATGGTGCTGGGCGTCGCTGTAGGCGCCATCTTGATCGCGGTTTGTGCGAGTGTGCTTCCGGCTCTTAGAGCCGCCCGGCTTCACCCAGTAAAGGCGTTAAGTTATGAGTAATTCATCAATGGCCGCGTCCGCAAAATCTCAGCCAGCACGGCGATCAACAAAACGGGCCGACGATCCAGGGGTACCGCCGCTTAAACTGGCTCAACAGCCTATTATGACGGTGTCAGGGTTGAGAAAAAGTTACTACAAGGGAAGCATTGAAGTTCCCGTTCTCAAAGGGGTTGATCTTTCGATCAATGAAGGGGAATTTACGGCGATTGTGGGGCAAAGCGGATCCGGAAAAAGTACGTTAT
>JBCCSJ010000347.1:0-5544 GCA_039200505.1 Planctomycetota bacterium
GGAAACCGTAGCATTCCAACCCATCAAATTCTGCAAAAGGTCAGCACACGACCTGGCCGTTTCTTTGACCCCGCTGCTTTGCAAAATGATGTGGACAACTTGTGGCAAATGCCGACGATCGAACGGATCGAGGGGCCATTCTTGGACAAAACCCCGCAAGGCGTCATCGTCACCTTTGAAGTCGTCGAACGAGACTCAATTCAAGAAGTCAAGTTCGTCGGTAATCGAGGTATTACCGATAAGGTTTTGAAAAAGACACTTGATATCAAAGATGGCGACCCATTGGACGTGCATCAAATCAGAATGGCAAAATCGCGGATTGAAGATCTCTATCGCGAGAAGGGTTATCCGAGGACTCAGGTTGAGATTTTGGAAGGGAGCCAAGACGGTGACCAGAGCGTCGTGTTCCTGATCCATGAAGACGAAAAACAGAGGATTTGGCGAGTAGAGTTTGAAGGGAATACGATCGCGAGCGATGGAAGATTAAAACACTTTGTTGAATCCAAGCCGGGCATCCTGAAGGTATTTGGAGGTTTGGTGAATCGCACCGAGATCGACCAGGACGTTGTCCGTTTAACGTCCTATTATCGCAGTCTCGGTTTTTTTAACGCCAGGATTGGTCGAGAAGTCAGTGAAAGCAATGATGGTCGTTGGCTCACGATTCGTTACATCATCAATGAAGGCCCTCGATATCGAGTTCGCAATGTCTCATTCATCGGAAATGCAGCGTATAACAACCAACAGCTTTTAGACATGTTGGACTTTAAACCAACTCAAGAGGAACCGAATCCTGAATTCAATGTAGCCAAAATGAACCAGGATGTACGCTCGCTTCGAGATCTTTACGGTAGTCAAGGTTTTGTATTCGCCAAAGTCGAAGCAGAACCGAGATTTCTCGAAGAGCCTGGTTTGCTCGACCTTGTCTACAAAGTCGAAGAAGACAAACAGTACTATGTCGGAGACATCAATGTTCACTTTCAAGGCGATTTCGGGATCACCAAAAAAAG
Organism: Planctomycetota bacterium; assembly: GCA_039200505.1. Taxonomy (GTDB): domain Bacteria; phylum Planctomycetota; class Planctomycetia; order Pirellulales; family Pirellulaceae; genus Mariniblastus. Next base: position 1,008 of record JBCCSJ010000347.1, read on the forward strand.
TGTCATTTTGGGTCGGCTCGGACTTCGTCCCGGAGATCTGGTCGATGCTCGGGAAATCAGAAATGGCGAACGACGATTAAGATCGGCTCAAATTTTTGCCGGTGCCAATCCGGGAGAATCGGCTCCAAAAGTCGTATTGCGCCCTGCCGAGTTGAAAGAACTTGAGCGATTCGCGGAAGGCCCGGCGGGAAGAAGTTACCGCTAAGCCCAGCAAAACGCCCAACGATCCATTTCATCAACATGAAACTTGTTATGCCGATTCCTGAATTAAAAATGCAACAAGATAATCCAGAATGCGTTCATACGAAGGGCATGCGAGTCGTCGGACTTTTCATTGCATGGATGGTTTCGTTGGCATGCTTCGCCGGCTGCCAACAACCTTTCGGTACCGCGGGTCGCCAACTTAGTGGCTCAATATTCAGCCGTGGCGATGATTTTTCCACTTTGAGAAACAAGGCAGATGTCGAAATGCAGGTGGCGAGCAAGCGACAGGCACTCGAGCACCGATTCGCGTCACTGGAAAATGAATTCAACCCTGGCGACCAAGAGCCACGAACAAACCTAGTAACCAAGAACACAAGTTTTGCAGCTGTCACTCCGCAAGAGAATCAGTTTCAGCCGTCTAACCACGATCAAACGGTAGTTCGAGGTCAAGACTTTGGATACGGTTCGGGCTCCCGTCCGAACGCATTTCAAGGCGGCGATAATCAAGCCCCTCCCGCCTTAAATGCACCCCGCGATTCGAATTATCCGGCCGGTACTACGAACACACAAGAACCCGCAGTGATCCCCGGCAGTATCATCCCCGGTGCCGCCGACCTGGGTTCTCCTAACGAGCCACAACCGTATGAAGCCGGGGGAAATGCCGCTTTTCCATTGAATTATGCCGATCTGGATGTTTACGTCACCGAGACCAGAACCGGTCGCGTCAACGTGGGGGGAGCCTACAATTCCGACAATGGGCTAGTCGCTCAGTTTATCTTGAACGAAAGTAACTTTGACTTGTTCCGACTGCCAAAAAGTTTTCGCGACATCGTCGATGGTACGGCTTGGCGAGGGGCAGGGCAACAATTCCGACTTGAATTGGTTCCGGGAGCCGACCTGGAGCGTTACTTGGTCAGCTTCTCTGAGCCATACGTTTTCGGAACCGACTATAGCTTTAATATGAGTGCCTATCTTTTTACACGACAGTATTTTGACTGGGACGAAGAACGGGCTGGAGGGCGATTTTCGATCGGTCGTCGTTTGACCCCTGACCTTTCAATTACAGCTGGTTTGAAGCTTGAAAGTGTTGAAATCAAGGACCCACGAGTCGACACGTCGTCGCAATTGAATGCAGCCTTGGGGACCAGCAACCTGTTTGTTTACAACGTCGGGCTGGTTCGCGATACACGAGACAATCGTTTTCAACCGACCGAAGGATCTTATTTATCGCTCGGCTATAGCCAGGCTTTTGGAGACTTCAGTTTCGCTCGAGCCGACATCGATTACCGCAGGTATCGGTTGTTGAAAGAACGACCTGATGGATCCGGACGGCACACACTCAGTTTTGGTACCAAGTTTGGCGTAAGTGGATCTTCGACACCGATTTTTGAAAATTATTTCGCAGGTGGATTTTCAACGCTTCGCGGTTTTGATTTCCGGGGTGCAGCTCCACTGGATGGCGGGGCTCGGGTTGGAGGCCGTTTCCAATGGCTCAATACGATCGAGTATATGTTCCCGATCACTCCGGACGATATGATCAAAGGAGTTGTATTTTGCGATTATGGAACGGTCGAACAAGACGTTGAACTTAATGCGGATAGTTTTCGCGTCGCCCCCGGATTCGGATTTAGGATCCATATGCCTGGCGGGGGGATTGGAGCCCCATTGGCATTCGATTTTGCTTTCCCGGTCTCAACCGCAGACGGGGACGAGGAACAGGTTTTCAGTTTCTACCTCGGCGTATTGAGATAAAAAATGCCACTTGAAAGTGGACCTTTTTGTTCCAGCAAATTGTTTAAACACGGCTCAAAATTTTGCGTTCATGTTTTGATGATTCGATGGATCGGGTACAGCTTGACCTTGATAGGGTTGGCTCATCTGCCAGCGTCCGCGGTTGCGGCTCCCTTGCAAAACAGCACTCAAGCGCGGTACCCATATCCAACCACACGACCGCCAGTTTTTCAAAGAACGACTCATCAACCTCCCATTTTTCGAACCGCTCAAATTCCAGGAAGTCCAATTCCCGGTATTCCAAACGGACAACCAATCCCTTTTTCTCCCCAAGCATCCCAGCCAACTTACGGGGCACCAATCCCGGAGGTGATCTATCCGGGTTCGACACCCGCCGGTTCGAGTGATTATTTCTACCAGCAACCCGGAACAGCACCGGTTCCATTTCAGGGTTCCGTGCCGACACCGCCCCCAATGGGTCCTGACAACATTTTGAATCTGGATGTCTTGGTACCACCGGCCATAGGGACGGGTAAACTTAAACTGGGAGGTACCTATGGAACGGATAACGGTTTTGTTGGGCAGCTCATCATCGACGAACGCGACTTTGATATTCTGCGTTTTCCGCGAAGCTTTAACGAATTATTTAGTCCCACTGCATGGCGGGGCGGAGGACAACACTTTCGCGTAGAAGCGGTTCCCGGCCAAGACCTGGAAAGATACCTCGTCAGCCTTTCGTTTCCCTATTTCCGAAACACAGATTGGAGCCTCGGTTTAAGCGGATATTATTACGATAGAGATTTTTTCGACTGGGATGAAAGGAGGGTAGGGGGGCGAATCAGCCTTGGTCAAAACCTCACCGATTTTCTTTCCTTTAATGCCCAATTGAAACTCGAGAGCATTGATATCGACAATCCAAGAGTTGGAACGTCCGCGCAGCTGAATGGAAGTCTTGGCGATCACGAATTGTATATCGCTTCCGTTGGTTTGGTTTACGACGATCGGGTTCAGCAATTTCTAACCACCGAAGGAACTTATTTCGGAATCACCTACAGCCTCGGTTTCGGAGATTTTGACTTTTCAAAAGGCGAGCTTGAGTTTCGCAATCATCGGATGATTTTCCAACGTCCCGATTTAACCGGTCGGCATTCCATTGGCTATCGCACACGGCTTGGGTTTTCAGGATCCAACACTCCGGTGTTTGAAAACTTTTTCGGTGGCGGTATGACGACCTTACGCGGATTTGAATTTCGTGGTGTATCCCCCTTGGAAAATACGGTCCGAGTTGGCGGAGAATTTCAATGGTTTAATTCGTTGGAATATTTTTTTCCGCTGACACAGGATGACATGATTTACGGAACCCTATTTGTCGATTTTGGAACGGTCGAAGAAAACATCGCATTGAATTCAGATAGCTTCCGGGTTGCTCCCGGTTTTGGCTTTCGAGTCAACCTCCCGTTTTCTGGATTAGGCGGTGCTCCATTCAACATTGATTTTGCGTTTCCAGTTTCGACGGGGACCGGGGATGAAGAACAAACGATCAGTTTTTTCATTGGGGCCCTGCGCTAACGAACCTTTAGTTGTTTATGATTGTCATGGTTGAAATCGCATTTGAAAAACCATTCAATTTCGAACACCGAGACCATGATCGCCACCGACTTTTCCGATTCTGTCCGGCAAGCTGCCGACTATCTATCGAATGCCAATTCAGTTTTCGTGGTAACGGGAGCGGGTATCTCGGCCGATTCGGGGTTACCAACTTACCGGGGTATCGGGGGCTTGTACGACGATGTCGATACCGAAGATGGGATTCCGATCGAAAAAGCACTCTCGGGTCCCGTTTTTCGCGAGCGCCCCGAAATCACCTGGAAATATCTCGCAGAAATTGAATTGGGAGCCAGGGGAGCCACGTTCAATCGTGGCCATTCTGTGCTGGCAGAAATGGAAAAGCACTTCGATCGTTTTTGGATATTGACCCAAAATGTCGACGGATTTCATTCCGAAGCTGGCTCGAAAAACGTAATTGAAATCCACGGAAATTTACACCGAATGAAGTGTACTGTTTGCAGTTACCGAAAAACCTACGACGACTATTCCGATTTCCGAATACCGCCCATTTGCCCCGATTGCGGCCATCTCGTTCGACCAGATGTGGTTCTTTTCGCAGAACAGTTGCCTGAAAAAGAGATTGAAACCTTGTATCGAGAGTCGCAAGAAATGTTTGATGTCGTCATTTCAATCGGCACCAGCAGTTATTTTCCGTATATCGTTCAGCCCGTGTTTCTAGCCCATCAACTTGGTATACCCACCATCGAAATCAATCCAGGAGAAACGACGTTATCCGAAATCGTCGACGTCAAAATCCCGATAGGTGCCGCGGAAAGTTTGGATCAAATTTGGAATCTGATCAAGAATTAATCGAAACCAGATTGGTTCATTGGCGTCATCACTCGCTGGATCTGTCTTTAAAACCACTGACGATTTTATAGTCTCCAGGCATCTTTACCAGATCTTCATCATTTCCAGAGTACTCAATGACGACTCCGTAAACCATTTCAGCCTGTTCAATTGAGACATAACCGGCGATTACATCCTTCAAAAC
>JBCCSJ010000348.1:0-5541 GCA_039200505.1 Planctomycetota bacterium
CACCTTTGTGCCAATTTGCGAGGCACTTTTTAAGATCGTCTTTCGTCGTCCCCGGCTCAAATCCCATGAATGTGTACGGAAAATTATTGTCGCAATTATTGTACTGCGGCGGGAAGTAATAACTCTCTGGTTTCCCTTCCTGGCCAACCAACGCGGCATCTGATGCACTTTGATGCATATGATGAGGGATCGGACCCATGTTGTCGAAAAACTTTGAGTAGACGGGCCAGCGTTGATACTTATCCCAAATTTCAGGTCCGATGATTCGCGGACCTGCTTCCTGAACTGCGTCTCGAAGAAGAAAAACTTTTCCTTCAAAACGGCAAAAACTCAATCCCTCCGTTGGGTCCCTGTTTTCGTTCGCACATTCGGTCGTCGATGCGAACCAACGTTCATCAATTCCGCCTCGCTGAGCTCCCATCGCATAATAGTCATCCGGGTGCAGGCGAATTCTTTTTCCTGGGTGTAGAAAACTGCGAGGTACCCATGTCGGCGTGAGTCGTAGTAGTCCAGCACCAGCATCCATGGCTTTTTCAAGAATCTGCCCGACATTATCGGAATCAACAACGGGAAGCGATTGGGACGTTATCATAAACAAGGTCCTGATTGTGGCATGGACGGAACCGAAAATTTAAGCTCTTTTGAGCTCAGTTTCAACTGAAGAGAGCAAGAGTTCATCCGGTTTAAGCGATCCGTTTTTTGACCTCACCAGGGTAACAATTTTTGAGGAACCTATTTGTGCTAAGGCTTGGGTCGAAACGCTGACTAGTGCAGCGATTTAACTAAAATTTGGGTTGGCGATTTCGATTGAGTGGGGCGAATGCAAATCATCAACACCTGCCATCCAAAAAATCAAACGGAAACGCTGCACCAAGATTTTCAATCGCATCCACCTATTTAGAAATAGAGCGTGACACGCTCGCGATACATTCATGAAATTTGATCTTTACGACACGAGCATGGCGGATCCATCCCGTTTACAGGGAGGGACTTCCCATCTTGGTTGGGAATTAGAAACTGCTCAACATGGGAAAAGCGCTGGGGTACAGATTCTTAGTTTGAACTGTGGCGGGAAGACAATTCAAATTTTGCCAACACGAGGCATGGGGATCTGGAGAGCTTTTCACAATGGAAAAAGTTTCCTTTGGAATTCGCCGATCGACGGGCCCGTCCATCCAATGTGGGTTCCGATCGCCGAGCCAAGTGGTTTGGGATGGCTGGATGGATTCGATGAAATGATGGTGCGATGTGGATTGGCCAGTAACGGGGCTCCCGAATTTGACTCAAGTGGCAATCTCATTTGGCCACTACACGGCAGGATCGCCAACCTTCCGGCGAGTCAACTTGAAATCGAAATCGATGAATCCAATGGCCAGATTGTCGCAAAAGCGCATGTAAATGAATTTCGCTTTCACATTCAGAAACTTCAGTTACAAACCGAAATTCGACTATCTTTGACGGACGACTATATCAAGGTAACCGATCGAGTCGTAAATCTCTCACAGCGACCCGCTCAATTCCAACTTTTGTATCATTGCAACTTTGGAAATCCAATGTTGGGTCCCGGCAGCAAGCTTTATGCGCCCATTCGAAAACTTGTCCCTCGGAATCATCACTCGGCCTCTGCGGTCTCGACGTGGGACGCTTTTCTGCCTCCAGATTCGAAATTTGAGGAACAGGTTTTCTTTACCGAATTAGCCGCAGATCAAAATAACGAAACGCTGGCAGTTCTAACGTCAAACGATCAGGCTTCGGCTGTCAGCGTAGCTTATCAAACGGAAAGTCTTCCCTGTTTTACAATTTGGAAAAACACCGTTTCGGAGGCTGATGGATACGTGACAGGGTTGGAGCCGGCAACCAATTTCCCCAATCCAAGAAGCTTCGAGGTATCGCATGGCAGGATGGTTTCACTGCAATGTGGAGAAAGTAAAAAATTTGAATTGTGCATTGGAATGCATGTCTCCCCTGATTCTATCGCCGCTGCCGTGCAGAAGGTAAATGACATTAAAGTCGTAGATCCGGAAGTTCATAATCAGCCAGATGATCTATGGTGTTCTAATTAACTTGATCAGTTAAATCATCTGGACGCTGCCAAACTCCATTTCGGTAAATGGATTGATGGGGATCATGGCGTGTTAAATTCTTCAGGCTCGGAAGTTCTGTAAGCTCAACGGGCGGTAAAAACGCCGACTCACTCCAATTGGGTTCACTCAATTGATTCCTTGTTTTTGTGCCGCCCAGCTTACGACGAATAGTGACCTCCATGCCAACCAATGCGGCAAATTTGTCGGAACTGGTCTCATTTACAAGACTTTGTTGAAGCACTGATCGTTCCACTGAATCGGGCCATTGAGAGATGAGTTCAGTTGAATTCCCTTCCAGTAATTTTTGAGCTTGTCCTCGTTTCTCTTGGCGTACGAATCGAACGACGTCCAACAATAATTTCAAGTTATCTGCTGACATCGCTTTTGAATCTTTTATCGACGCTGATAACGTTTCCGATATCGTTTCTGAGTTCATTAAAAGAAAGGTTCTGATTCGCTGTTTTTCTGCCGTATCAGTAGACAATTCATAGACCGCTTTTAAGCAATCAATTTTCAACTCGGGCGAAAGGGTTGCCGCTATCAGATATAAACGACGGGCCAGATTTCGAGCGTATGGATCTTGGCGGCTGTATTCCAGTGTTTCGGCGAGCGCAGGATAGTCGGTTGGACTACTTGGATCGAGAGCCTCTAGTTTCTCTTGCGTGACGCTACGAAAGATAGCTCGGACTTCATTTTTCGGGAGGTTTAAAACTTGAGTCGTTTCGCCCAAATCGTTCCACACGACCAGCGTAATCTGGCTTTCATCGTTTCTTTGAATCTTTCCGTAAAGCGGTTTGTTTAGTCCCGTTCGCCAGACGATATCTCCTGAAGCGAGATTGGCGACCGGAAATGCCATCCCAATCAAACAGCTCAAAATGAAAATTCCTCCAGCAGTCCTTCCTACCCACATCAGGAACGCTCCTTGAATAGCTGTTGATATTTTGCTTTCCGAATAAGCTGGATCAAGCTGGAAAAAGTTCTTTCAACGAGTTCAAATTGACGGCCGATCGTTTGGGTCGATTGAATTTGAAGTTCAAAATCGGAAAGAATTCGGTTGGAATCTGCATTGAATTGAGTCGATTCCAGTGATTTGGCTACTTGTCTCAATATCCAATGATTGAGCGTCAGAATTTTGGCCAATTCGTGTTGGGAGCCTGTTTGAAGAATTTCGGCGAAGGCGGTTGCTCGATAGGTTGATGGACTGTCAAAGCATTGCGAATTCAGCCAATTGAAGAGACTCAAGTTAGATTCGAAGAAAGAAGATTCGACGGCAAATTTTGTTTTGGGGGCGTCCAAAATTTGCTGCCGTTCTTGGTAGGCTTGGTCGAGATAGACTCGTAATCGAGTCCAATTCAACGACTCGTTTTTTGAGTCAACAGTTTTTGCAATTTCCAAGTTGACGATTGCCTGATTCAGAAGTCGAATTTGTAAATCAGATGCATCATTCGGATCGTAATTCGCATTCGACTGGAGGTTACTTTGTTGTTGGCAACGACGCGCGAGGTCTAGCATTCTTTGCGACGGCGAGTCTTCCAGAAGATCGGCTATTCCGACCAACAGCCTTGGCCAATGCGAAATACTGGCCATCGTTTTTTCGATTTCCAAACTTTCTCGAAGACTGTATTTTTGAGGTAAATAATTTAACAAGACGTTGGTAGATGATTTGTCCAGTCTTGGAAACCTAGGGCCAACACGGGAAAGTTGTTCCAACGCGAGGATGCGGAGCCGTTCCGAATTGGCATCCAAATTTTTCAGTCGAGCAATCGCTGAATTGAGCGTCCTTTTATCGGATGCTGTAGGGCCCGAGGGATCTACGGAAGTTCGACTTTTTGAAACACTTGAAATTGGAACGACATCAGCCAGAACTGGCGGCGATTTTTGGACGCGGATGTCGAATTCGTCCCAAAGCGATTTTTGATTCCACGAATGATCTACTATCCGTTTCAGTAAGATCATCTCAAGATTGATCATTTCGGCGTGCCACGCAATCCGGTCGGGGATCGGTTGAATCGACTTGGCCGAGAGCTTGCGAAGCCGGTCAACTTGTTGCATTCTTTCGGTGAGCGGTCGAAGACTCTCCAGTCTGGTTTGCAATTCAAATTTAGTGATTGCATTGACAATATCATCGACTCGCGACGTCTTTGCCGCAATTTTAAGCTTGGTTAAAAGTAGTGGACCTATAAAAGCCTGAAATGATTTTGAATCAGACTTTTTAAAAAGTGCGATCCAGCAAGACAGATCCGTCTGATCACTGTGGGCGATAGATGATCGGATGCTTGATTGCATCTGTTGCCAGTCACGGTTTCCTTTTTCAAGATAGCCGAGGACGATAAACGATATCCTCAATCTGTGCGTGGTCGGGTCGACATAGGGAGCGGTAACCTCAGTCAGGGCTGGAATTAGACCAGGTGATACTCGTCCTAGTTCAAGCTGACGTGTTAAAAGATTCCAGAGGTCTAAAGCAATGCGACGATTCGATTTTTTTGCATATTGGTCGGATCCATTGTTTTCAGCAAGCCTTGCCAAGCCGAGTTTAATGGGTGAATTGTCGGCAAGGGAACTTGATTCTAAGATCAGTTTTTCCAAAAAACGGTTGGCCTCAAATGCGTCTCGAATCTGTTTGATGGTTAATGGGGGTGAGTCAAAATTAAAAATTGTTCGGGCTTCGAGTTTTTTCAACCATCGGGTTTGAAAGACTGGATTGGGGTGGTTTAAAAAGATAGAAGTAATGAGGTTGAACGGTTGGTTATCAAAGTCCGACTGGGAATCGAGAGTTAGCTGTATTAAAAGATTCTCCAACTGACTGTCTTCAGGTGGCGAAACTGGCAACAGATCGGAAACAGCACGCCACGTTTCATTGGATTGCGACAAGTCTTTCAAAGTTTGGTTCTGTACAGGGGTCAGCCAACCAATTCGAGGTGATTTTGCATCCAGGCTGGCAGAACCGGGCTCATTCGGGCGGTCGACAGTCGGATTGTTAGAAGGATTCCACTCAACAGTGACGACAACCAGGTAACCGATAGATAGAACGATCGACGCGAGGAAACCAAGTGACAAAAATTTCAGTCTCGCGCGATTCTTGCGACTCGTCTGTTCCATTCGATTTTGGCGAATCGAATTGGCGACGATTGTCTCGATTAATGCTTTTTCGATAGCCCATTTACTTGCGATTGCATGGATGAAGTCAAGTTTTTCTTCGTCGATTTCAACCTCGCTACCGATCGTTTCGCGAATCTGAGCCTCTGCGTAGTTCAAAGCCCCTTCGGAGTCAATTCTGGCGATTCCCTTGGATTCTGACTGGAACTCAAGAAGTTGTTCGGCCCGAATTTCGGTCAGTTGATACTTGCTTTTGCCATGTTCAATTGCCGCCTTTTCGGCCGATGGCGAAAGTAAGTCGCCTTTGAGTTTTTCGAATTCTCGATCAAGAAACTTAAGGAATGCACTTTCGTAGCGAGTC
>JBCCSJ010000349.1:0-5489 GCA_039200505.1 Planctomycetota bacterium
CTTCCAGTGATCATAACTCTCAGGGAATTGGTTAGGCATTTTTCTGAACTCGTCCTCATTAGTCCCGAAGGGACGGCAGATTAAAGCCTTGGGCGTCAGCCCAAGGTCTATGGAACCTACAATTTTTAAGCCTCAGAGAGGCGGCAGATTTTTAAGCCAAACGTTTAAGCTAAAGAAATAACCGGACGCTCGCGCGTTGCGGCTGATGTTGGTTTCAACAATCCATCGGTTTGCAGGGAAAAATGATCTCCTGTTTTTACTGGCAGATAACCGGGGCTAACTAACGCCCAAACGGCTAAAACAATTCGATTAAAAAACAGCTGCACCGCGTTAAGCCGCGGCTCGATGGATGGATCCGTTTGAAATCCAATACGATACCGCTGGTCACTCAACTGCTGACTTCTTGATAAACTGGAAACCAGTTGAATTAGGCTTAGGAGTCAAAATGCATTTTCGGATATTGCGTCTCATCTTATTTGTATTCACCCTTTCATCGTCTTCGCCGTTAAAGGTTTGCGGGCAGGGTGAAAAGATTCGGTTGGAAAACGGAATTACGATCTTCGTACATTCGATTCCTGAAGCTGAATACGTAGGTGCGGAAGCCTTTTACCGGGTCGGTTTTCTTGATGAACCAAAATCCATGGTTCAGTCGTCCCACTTGATTGAGCATCTGGTTTGTTATGGTCCTGGGGCCGGATTCGAGACCGGGCAGGCGATGGACTGGTTGAACGCTGTCGGAATGGGTAACGCAGAAACATTGCCTACTCTGACGCACTACGATTATGCTGTCCCGTCGCAGGAACTTGAAAAGATCTTTGAAATTGAGGCATCCCGTTTACAACAAAGCAGCTTTAGTCCCGACTTGATTCGACGAGAAGCCAAAAGAGTTTACGAGGAAACTGATTATGTCGAACAGAATCCTCGCAGCGGCATGTTCAAACACGCATTTATGGCTCTGAGCCACTGTTGGAGATACAACTCAAAATCCGCATTGGTCCGAGGGGGATTGGAGGACCTTGATCCAGAGAAGCTGTTGAAGTTCTATCGAAAGACTTACGTGCCCCGAAATCTTTTTCTTGTGTTTACGGGGAACGTCAGTCCCCAACAAGTTCAGGATTTTGCTAACAAGCATCTGTCGAAAATTCCTTCCTTGGAACCGCCTCGAAGCCCGATCAATTGGACTCAAGTCAAGCCCAGAAATGAAATCCGGTGGGATTCTAAATATAGCGCCGTTTGCATTGCATGGTCGCCCCCTAAAGACCCCAAGGATCGTTTACTGCTGAATATTCTGGCAAGCACTGTGACCCAGAAAGCGATGATGCAAAATCCAGTTCAAAATGAATGCCATGCAATTTTTGTATCCAATCCAATCTGGAGCGTTGGCGACCTTCCATTATTCATTTATGCCCTGGCTAAGCCCGGAGAATCGCTCGAACAGATTGAAACTAAGCTGGAAAGATTTATGGTTGCCGAGATGAATCAGTCGCTCGCTCAATCCAAAATGGCTGCGCGAATGATCGCTGGTAATTTCGAATTTCAATTACAACCTCAAAGTTGGACGCGCGTCCAACAAACCGCTCAGGCGTTGGCTCAACGTGGAATGGAGAAAACAAGATCGTTTCAGCAGATTCTAGCGCAAGATGCGCTAACCAAAGGGATGGCCTATCAATTTTTGAACGAAGATCCGCAAAGAGCTTTTGAGCAATTAAAGTTAGCCAAACCGACCGACTTCGAACGTGCTTTGAAGAATTGCATGACCAACCAAAACAAAAAAGTGGTTTATATTCTTCCGTCGGAAAAATAGCCTGGACTGAAAAATGGCTTGGCAAAAATAAATTGTAAAATTTAGTTGGTTGATCGACCGTAAATTTGAACGTTTCTTACGCTCATCGAAAATGATCGTGATTCGAGCCTCGGGGTTACATTAAACTAGTTGGTGAGCGCATTTAAATTTTGTGGTCCCTGTGGAACGGGTTTTTGAACTTGGAATTTCGAAAATTGAATCACCAAATGAGCTTGATTACTGCTGGGGTATTTTTGCTGTTTAGTCTGGCAGGATTGGCCTTCGGCGATGAAATCGATTTCAATTCTCAGGTCAGACCGATTTTGTCACGACATTGCATTTCCTGCCACGGTCCTGACGAGGAAGCACGAGAGGCCGATTTTCGACTCGATACACGAGAAGGAGCCTTGGTTGCGATCGACTTGGAGGATGTCGAAAACAGCGAAATGATGTTTCGAATCCGGTCCAGTGAAGAGGATCGGATGCCACCACTGGAGCATAGTCAGGGGCTATCCAAGAGCGAAATAGAAATTATCCGGCGGTGGATTGACCAGGGCGCCGAATACGCAAAACATTGGTCTTTTGTAAAACCTAAAAAGGTGGATCCCCCACCGGTAAATACGCAATGGAAGGCTTGGGTCCGAAGTCCAATCGACCAGTTCATTATCGCCCGGCAATCTGCGAATGGTCTTCCTCATTCCGATCAGGCTCAGCCCGAAACACTGATCCGCCGGTTGTCGCTTGACCTGACCGGTTTACCACCTGAACCTGAGATGGTTGATCGGTTTCGTCAAGATCCGACAGACCAGACCTACGAATTGCTGGTTGATGAATTATTGGCTTCTTCCGCCTACGGAGAGCATTGGGCAGCGATGTGGCTGGATTTAGCGAGGTATGCCGACACGTTTGGCTACGCTTCCGATAACGCTCGAACGATCTGGCCTTGGCGAGATTGGGTGATAGATGCCTTCAATGCCAACTTGTCTTACAAGCAGTTTACAATCGACCAGCTCGCAGGAGACCTTTTACCGAACCCGACGGACCAACAGTTGTTGGCCACTGCATTCCATCGCAATACACTCAACAATACCGAAGGCGGTACCAGCAATGAAGAGTTTCGAGTGGTCGCTGTCAAAGACCGTGTCAGTACGACTATGAACGTCTGGATGGGATTGACAATGCGATGCGCTGAATGTCATACCCACAAATACGACCCGATTACTCAACGGGAGTATTATCAGTTTTACGATTTTTTCAACCAAACCGAAGACGCCGATACCAACAACGATCATCCCGTTCGTGGGTTTCTTCCTCGTTTAGATCGTCCCGTCAAAATTCCTGATCTTGACTGGGCAGAATTGAATCCGATCGAAGCAGAATCCAGTTCTGAATCGGAACTTCAAATTTTGGAAGACGGTTCTGTGGTCGCACGAGGGATCAATCCGGAGTTTGATACATATACCGTCGAGTACGATTTAAAAGCTGGTCGATTGTCAGGATTCCGCTTGGAAGTTCTGCCGGATCCTGTCGACCAAGGGAACGTCGGGCGACATCCTAATGGTTCGTTTGCCTTGACTCAGATTCGTGCTTGGTTGGTTGATGAATCTGGATCCAAACAGGAAATTAAGTTTTCTACAGGCGAAGCAGATTACAACCAGTCGGGCCACCGTTTCGATAAGCTGATTGCTAGAAAGCCCGATAAAGTCGGCTGGGCGGTAGGTTCGGGCCCGGGAGGCTATCGTGGTAAACGGACTGGAGTTTTGTCCTTGAAGCGACCCTTGGACATTCAGACAGATTCGACTTTGGTGTTTGAGTTGAAACATGACTCGCACTGGCCACTGACTAACATTTCAAGGTTTAAATTCTCTCGAACGTCGGATCCTCGACCGGCTGAAGGGTATTATTTGATCGTTAACGGTCCAAGGCGTGTGAACGTCCCGGTCATGAAGGAAAAAATGACTGAGTCTCGTCGAAAAACCCATTTGATGATTCGCGGCAGCTACCTTCAACCCGGCGAAGAAGTCACCAGTGGAGTACCCGAAGCATTTCACCCGTTCCCGGAAAGCCTTTCACGAGATCGGCTTGGTGTCGCACGCTGGTTAATGAGCGATCAAAATCCGTTGACTGCACGAGTAGCCGTCAACCGCTTTTGGGCGAGGCTGTTTGGGAAAGGGATCGTTGAAACTGAAGAAGACTTTGGAACTCAAGGTACCTATCCGACTCATCCCGAATTACTCGATTGGCTGGCGGTTGATTTCAAGGACAACGGTTGGGACATCAAACGGCTGTTGAAGCAGATGGTGACGTCTTCGACGTATCGCCAGTCGGGCATCGCAACGGCTGAGATGTTGAACAGGGATCCCCGAAATATTTATCTCACACGCGGCCCGAGAGTTCGATTGAGTGCGGAAACGATTCGCGATCAAGCCTTGGCCGTGTCCGGCTTATTAAGTGACAAACAATATGGTCCTCCGGTTTATCCCCCCAACCCGATTAAAGAAGTGAAAAGTGCGTTCGCGGGGTCGACCGTGTGGAAAGAAAGTCGCGGCGAGGATCGATATCGGCGGGCCATTTACACCTACCTCAAACGGACCAGCCCGCATCCGTTATTTGACACCTTCGATATGTCGACTCGCGAAGTTTGTAGTTTGCGACGCGTCAGTACCAATACGCCGCTGCAGTCTTTTATGACATTGAACGACGCAACTTTTGTAGAAGCGGCCCGGGCAATGGCAAAAAAGATGGATGCCAGCAGCCCGCATCTGTCAAATCAAATTCGAACCGGGTATGAGGTAGCTCTGTTTAAAGCCCCCTCCAAACGGCAAGTCGAGACTTTGGTATCGCTTTATCAATCTACCGTTTCAGGATTCGAAAGTTCTCCTGAAAGCGCCCGACAGTTGCTCGGATTGTCACCCGGCGAAGGAGACGTTTCTGGCAACGCAAAATTGGCGACGCTGACCGTGGTTGCCAATGTAATTCTTAATCTAGATGCGTTTTTGACAAAATGAAAAATCCCAATGATGAAATTCGGTTGGCTCAGGCGCGTAACATCACTCGCCGGCATTTTTTCAGAAACTGCAACGCCGGTTTAGGAGCAATCGCGCTGGCATCACTTGGGGTTGGAAATCTTCAAGGTGCCACTCACACCAATCCAGGTTCGTCAGACGAGCAATCTGACACGATCCCGATGATTCCGCCACGGGCCAAAAACGTGATCTATCTTCACATGGCAGGCTCGCCGCCCCAGCACGAATTGTTTGACTTTAAACCGGAATTGGTCAAAAGGAATTTGCAAGAATGTCCGGAAGAGATGATTGAAGGCAAGACTTTTGCGTTTATCAAAGGTCGACCGAAACTTTTGGGTTCGGTTTACCCTTTTCAACAGTTTGGAGAAACCGGTGCCTGGATGAGTGAGACGGTTCCGCATTTGTCCGACTGCGCGGATGATCTTTGTTTCGTAAAATCGATGTACACCGATCAATTTAATCACGCTCCGGCTCAATTGCTTTTACACACCGGGAATCAACAATTCGGAGGAGCATCATTTGGTTCCTGGGTGACTTATGGCTTAGGTTCAGTCAACCAGAATCTACCCGGTTATATTGTCATGGTATCTGGGGGCACGAATCCCTCGGGCGGCAAAGCACTGTGGGGCAGTTCCTATCTGCCCTCAGTTTACCAAGGTGTGCAATGTCGGAGTGGCGGC
>JBCCSJ010000350.1:0-5451 GCA_039200505.1 Planctomycetota bacterium
ATAGCCGATAATCATCGCCAACCCAAAACTCCATAACAAAATCGCTGGCTTGATATTTTTGCGTGCCGCCAGGAATCCATCTGACATTGCAGTTTGAATCGGTGATTGGCTTTGATCAGAAATAATCACTCCTCGGTTCAGATATGCAATCCACGATGATATTCGGCTCAAGCCTCCGTCGTGCGGTCCAACGGGGTGGTCGACTCCAAAACGCGTCCTTTTGATTTAGTACGCGTTAAAGATTACATACCGGTTTACTTACAAAATTCAAATTTTCAGGAACGCAAACCGGTAACTCAATTCATGGCAAGTCCTTAGTAGCCAACACCGGAGGCCGAAATCTGTTCAATGGGATGCCAAGTTGTTTTAATCTCACAAAAGTCTTGGATCAAATAAGGGCTTTGATTTTCAACCTGAGTCCAATCTAGTTGGTAGGCCTGAACTCTTTTGATGCTCTCAGACGCGTGGCCTTTAATATCGGTCAGTATTTTGTTGGGAATTGAATCGATAGCCAGCGAATTGATGTCGAGATGCCTGCTAAAGTGTTCAGCCAGTTCTACTAAGTCTCCCGTCAAAATGTTAACGACGCCGCCGGGCAGATCCGATGTCGCCAAAACTTCAGCAAACGTAATCGCCGCCAGCGGCTTTGTTTTAGAGGCTAACACAACACAGGTATTCCCTGCAGCGATGATTGGAGCCATCAAAGAGATCATACCCAATAAAGGCAACTCCTCGTTAGCTACGACAAAAACCACTCCGACCGGTTCAAGCAACGAAAAATTAAAATGAGAAGACGCAACGGGATTTACGGAACTAAATATTTGTTGATATTTGTCAGCCCAACCCGCGTAGTAGATCAAGCGATCGATCGACGTCTGCACTTCCGATTCCGCCGAATCAACAGAAAATCCCATGACTTCTAATTCTGATACAAATTGCTTGTTCCGTCCTTCTAACATTTCGGCGATGCGGTACAGAATTTGACTTCGGTTGTAGGCAGTTCTCGACCACCAACCCGATTGAGCTCCGCGAGCGGCAACCACCGCATTCCTCAAATCTTTTCTGGAGGCAAGACAGATGTTGCCGATCGCCTTTCCATCGATTTCAGGCGAATAGAATCTGCCCGATTCCGTGCGAGGGAATTTGCCGCCGACGAACATTTTATAGGTCTTTTGGACCTCGATTCTGGGCTTGGTCGATTCGGGTTCATTCATCATTACATGTCCCTCAAAAATTGAGATAGGCTGCTAATCCGTGTAGTCCGCCCTCACGACCGAAGCCACTTTCTTTGTAACCCCCAAAAGGCGACGATGGATCAAACTTGTTGTAGGTATTGGCCCAAACCACACCCGCGGACATTTGCTGTGTCATATTGAAAATTTTGGAACCTTTGTCGGTCCAGATTCCTGCTGACAGCCCGTAAGGAGTGTTGTTCGCTTTCTTGATTACTTCATCGACTGTGCGAAAAGTCTGGACGGCTAAAACGGGACCAAAGATTTCTTCTTGAGCAAGTCGGCTCGATTGAGCCACCCCGGTAAAAACTGTGGGAGCGCACCAGTAACCCGATTCCGGAAGATTACATTGGGGCTGATACATTTCGGCATTTTCCTGCCGACCAATTTCTAAATAATCTTCGATCGTCTGGAGCTGCTTTTTAGAATTGATAGCCCCGATATCAGTATTTTTGTCCAGCGGGTCGCCAACGATCAGCGAATTCATTCGGTGTTTCAGTTTTTGCATCACCTCTTGTTTGATTGATTCTTGGACAAACAAACGGCTTCCAGCGCAACAAACGTGTCCCTGATTAAAGTAAATACCGTTGACGATTCCTTCCACCGCCTGATCGATTGTGGCATCTTCGAAAATGATGTTGGCTGCCTTGCCACCTAATTCCAACGTGCATTTTTTCTGAGTCCCCGCCAATGACTTTTGAATTGATTTTCCGACGCGAGTCGACCCGGTAAACGCGATTTTGTCGATACCCGGATGATTCACAATCGCATCCCCGACGCGCCCGTGTCCGGTCACGATATTGACCACTCCTGGCGGCAAGTCCGCCTGTTGAATTACCTCGGCAAGTTTCATCGCCGTCAGCGAGGTACTTTCGGCCGGTTTAATCACTACCGTATTTCCAGTGGCCAAAGCGGGCGCAATTTTCCAGGCGGCCATCAGCAAAGGAAAATTCCACGGTATGACTTGCCCAGCAACCCCGATTGGTGAGGTGGTTCGATTCGGAAAAGCGTAATTTAATTTATCAGCCCATCCCGCGTAGTAAAAAAAATGAGCGGCTGCCAATGGAATATCAACGTCGCGCGATTCTCGAATCGGCTTGCCACCATCGAGTGATTCTAGAACCGCAAATTCCTTAGCCCGTTCTTGAAGCAGTCGGGCGATTCGGTAGATATACTTGCCTCGCTCAGAGGCCTTCATTTTTCTCCAAGGACCATCATCAAACGCCGTCCTGGCTGCCGCAACAGCTTTTTCCACGTCGGCGGTCGATGATTCAGTCACCCTGGCGATCGGTTTTTCGGTTGCCGGATTAAGCGATTCAAACGTCGAACCACCTTCGGACTGCTGAAATTTTCCGTTGATAAATAAACTGTATTCTTTCTTCAAATGAACGTGACTCGCACTCTCAGGAGCCGGAGCCAAATCCCACGAAACGCCACTCATTTGTTTCCCTTTTTTCTATCAGTCGATCGAAAAATAGTTGGCCGACTGGTATGCACCGGTTTCCTGTTTGGCCAATTGCATCAAAACATCGTTGGCAAGCGAACTGGCCCCAAATCGAAACCAGTGGTTATCAAGCCACAATTCTCCCAAGGTCTCTTTCACCATTACCAAATAATGCAGTGCCAATTTCGCGTTCGAAATCCCACCGGCAGGTTTCATTCCCACCATTTTACCCGTTTTGAAATAGTGATCCCGGATCGCTTCCAGCATCACCAAGGTGACAGGCAACGTAGCAGCAGGTTTGATTTTCCCAGTCGATGTTTTGATGAAATCAGCGCCGGCCTGAATCGCAATATCGCTCGCAAGTCTTACGTTATCGAGCGTTCCCAATTCGCCCGTTTCAAGGATCACTTTCAATCGGGCTTTTTGACAGGCTTTTTTGACTGCGACAATTTCGTCATGGACATATTGAAATTCGCCCGCATGAAATTGACCTCTTGAAATCACCATGTCGATCTCATCGGCCCCTTGGTCCACCGCCATGCGAACATCTTCTAACTTAATCTCCAAAGTCGAATTGCCGCTTGGAAATGCAGTCGCTACAGATGCAACTTTAATCCCGCTACCTTTGATTTCTTGTTTTGCCAAACCGACAAAATTTGGATAGACACAAACGGCGGCAACCGTGGGTAATCCTTCCAGAGAGTCGTGTAAATGCCTAGCCTTGTAACACATCTGCTTGACTTTCCCATCGGTGTCCATGCCTTCCAGGGTGGTCAGATCGATCATATTCAAAACCATTTTCAGGCCCTGAATCTTGGCAGATGCTTTGATACTCCGTTTGGTAAACCGTTGGGCTCGCTCAATCACTCCGACCTGATCGATCGTTGGCGAATTTGCTCGGACGATAGAAGAAGAACTAGACATTGGATTTTTCATTGGAACGATGCTTAACCCATCCTCAGTCTAACATTTTGAAACCGAAGCAGGTATGGTGCCGTCAGGGCTAACTTAATCGTCCTGTTTTTGGACGGTCGGCAATCCCGCCTTCGATTGTGTTCCCTTTCGAATCCTCGCTGACTTCGATGTGGCTAGAGTCTCCATATCCAATAGCCATGAATTGTCTTGAGGTGCGAGCGATCTCGACAATCTTTCGCGTGTATTCTTGAGTAGACGGTTGACAAAAATCCACATTCCAATGGCTACCCCAGACAATAACAACGTTGCCAGAATCGCCATCCGTCCAAGCTGAGTACTAAGCGATCGAACTTCCGAAAGCACCGATTCGAAATCCTGCACGGCAACCACATAAAGACCGGTAGCTTGCCGAACATCGGTATTAATCATCTCGTCGCCATTCAATTCGTAGATACGGTTGGCCTCTCTCATCATCACCGGAGTGCAAGTTGCAATGGATGGATTGCCATACCCGGTTCGTTGGCCATAACTCGTTTCACCCACCGGATCATAAAAAATTTCATCTTCGCTAACACAACTGACGTCCACGCTCGACTGAGCCATCTCATCCGGCAGTCGCCGTTTTCCGACTTGCAATTCTTCTAACTGAATGGCAGGTTCGTAGGCCGGATGCTCTAAAACCGATCCCGAAAATTCACCTTTCCGGCCGTCAACTAACATGGTGTACTGGCCAAAAGAATGAGGGAATTCAATGAACTGCCCAAGATCAGCGGTCACTGCAACGATTCCAGCAATTTCTCCATAGCGACGAATCGGGGCCGAAAAGGCGATCTTCCAAGTCTTCGACTGCTTACTTTGAAATACCGCCGACAGGTGAGGGCGTTGAATAATCGGCCTCTGCGATAACTTTTCTGGATCCTCTGAATAGGCGATTCGAGCATCGGTCAACTCAAGATCTTTTTCCATCCCTGTAAAATAGGTTCGATAACAAAAATTGCCCCCCAAAGTCACGTTTTCGCCATCGAACACACTTGCAAGTTGATTGCCAAAACGATCCGACACAAACCAACTGGCTGCTCGCGGATACAGGCCTTCCAGGTTTTCCAGCCGCGATTCGAGAAAGGGTTGAAGATTCTGTCGCACTTCAAGTTCCCGAAAATCTTGCCGCTCCTGCTTTAGCGGATCTTCTTTCAGATTACTGTCTGGATTCAAACTAGGATCTGCAATTCGCATTCTTAAATTTTTTAAATCGTCATCCGCAATCGCAATATCAAACAAGTCAATAAAAGCATCATCTTTGGCAAGTTGAGTGACCACGCGAAAGTACTCGTCGATCTGTTCGGCTGCACTACGGGCAGCAAGTTGAGCCGCAAAATCATTACTGTCTTTTGCCTTAGCCGTCACAGCCTGATCGGTCCGGTAGACGGCTTGTTTAAACGCCCACCATCCAAACAAGGCGCCTAATCCAATCAACAGAAGCGGACCCAACAAGCCCAGGATCATAATAGGCTGTCTGGCACGCGCTTGATCTCTTTGTCTTAACGCCAGCAAGACGCTTTGAATGCTTGGAAATCGTTGCTTTGGATCGGCCACGATGCAACGATCAATGATGTCGGCCAAACTTCGATCCACTCCAGGAACCGAACGGTGTGATTTTGGAACGGGAGATCGCTGGATTGATTTTCGATACAGTTCGAGTTTCCCGTTGACGGAATCGACCGCGTCAATTTTTTTAGCAAGTTCGTCGGAATGATAGGGCGGTTTCCCGGTCAGCATACTAAATAAAAGAGCACCCAGGGCATAAACATCCCACCCAGAATCAGGAACTGCTGTGGTATCAGCTTGCTCGGGGGCCATGTA
>JBCCSJ010000351.1:0-5450 GCA_039200505.1 Planctomycetota bacterium
ATCAACCAGATGCTCTTTTTCTTGATGAGTTGAATAAATATCAAGTTTTGGGACAGCGATTCGTCGAACGGCCGAACGATCCACATTTCCGACGATGACCGGAACTGCAAATTTCAAATAAAGAGAATAGGAACCAATCGCAACGGCCAAAGCCATCAGGTAGCCAGCGACCGGGTTCATTCGCCGGTCGGCATGTTTCGAGATGTCTCGGATCTCGGCCACTTGATTCCTTTCAAAGCTGGCTGTGATATTCTGTTTTTGGTTTTTGTTTGAAGGCTGATTGCGTCAAACTTGGGGTGAATCGTTGTTGGCGACTGTTCTGAGGTGGAATTTCGGTAGAGGCCGGTACAGCGACCTGTTCAATTTAAGTTTGAAAAATCACAGTGAATTTGTTTCATGTTTAATTTCGAAAAGGTTCGATCAATTCATTCCATCGTTTCTGGCTTTTTAAGATTTGTTCGATCAACTCGCGGATCGCTCCGGTTCCTCCGTTGCGGCGTGTGACAATATGAGCGACACCTTTCAATTCATCGACGCCGTCAGCCACGGTCGCTGCCAATCCGACTCTTTGCATCAATCCTAGATCGGCAAGGTCGTCTCCTACGTAACAGACTTGTTCTGTGTTCAGTCCCAACTCTTGGATCAGTGACAGGCCCACTTCGATTTTGTCGCTGGAACCTTGCCTAACTAACTCCACCCCAAGTTCTTGCATCCTGACTTTGACAATGTGGGATGATCGAGCCGTGATCACGCCAAACTGGTAGCCCGATTTTTGCCAGAGCGAAATTCCCATCCCGTCACGGACATGGAAACTTTTTGTCTCGATTCCCTGGTTATCAAAAGTGATGGAACCATCGGTCAAAACACCGTCCACGTCGGAAAGGATCAGTTGAATTGGCTGAATCCGTCGTTCAAGTTTCATAGAATCTCAAAGCTGCAAAACCCACGTTGGGCTTGATTCTAAATAGCTTGCCATTTTCGGGCAACGTTGAGAAAAGGGGCGTTAAACGTAAGGCATTTTCCTGCTAGCAAATCAAATACGCCCATCATTTGGCCCATCGGGCTACCCGGAGTCAATGAGTGATCGATACGCCTGTATGCGTGCAGACGAACGCTTTCGGGATAGAATGAGACCTCTCTGAATTGCAACGTAAGACATGATTGAGAATTGAATTTAGATGCCGACCAGTACTGACATCAACCTGCCTAAATCCAAACGCGCGGTGTTTCCTGATTCGTGCGTTGTTTGCCGGGCAGAATCTCCCAACAATTAAACAAACGGCTGGATTGAATGGTGCAAAAGCTGAGCGGTGGCCCGGAGCGATTCAAATTCCAATTTGACCTTTTGACTTTTATCTTAATGTCCATTTGGATCGGAGTCTGTGTTGCGTTTATTTCAAGTTATACGATCGTCGACTTTATCACTTTTCTTTGTGTAATAATCGTCAGCCTATTTTGTATTGGATGGCGTTTTCGAAATTCGATAGCCATAGTTGTACAATTTGCAAACTGGATTGTCATATCATCTTTTACACTTGGCCTTGTAGTCTATGCATACATAGAGCAACCAACATTCTCAGGCCACAGGTACCACGAGGATGGACCAACGGTTTTCATTTCAATTATTTTGTTCGGATATTTGGCGGCTTCAATCGTAAGTTTGGTAGGAACCGGAATCGCAATTGCAATCTATAGCTTGGTAAACAGGCAGGGTAATTTGGATGAACTTTAAAGCAGCCTAGCATTGATGATGCCAGTTTTGTTGGCTGGAATCCATGGCATCTTTTGCTAATACTCGGTCAAGGTTTCATCGCTGAAATAAATACGATTTCAAACGTCAATCCAATTTTACCGTGATCACTAGTCTTATTGAGTTCTTCACAAAATTGACGAAATTTTTGTTTGCCCATCATTCCGTTAGGACGGTTCGATTGAGCGTTGGTGACTCCCATTTTTTTTATCGAATCCAAAAGTTCAGAAACAGAGTCGTAATTCAGTTGCCGCATTTGAGTTTCGGTTTGGATCTCTGAAAATCGACTGGATATCAAAAGTTGTTTCCATGATTCTTCTGGTAATTGAGCGTGTATTCGGGGTGTTTTATCGCCAACAGCTTCCCAGGCAGATCGAAGTTCCCGAAATGTTTTTGGCCCAAATGTGGCGATCAGAATTTTGCCCCCGTTTCGGCAGATTCTGTCAATTTCGATGACCGCATCTCGGCTATCGCACCATTGGATCGCGGCGTTAGAGACGATCAAATCAGCCGATTGATTTTTCAGCGGTGTCTGTTCCAAATCGCAGCAGTATAGGTCGGCTGACTTGACCTGATTTCGAGTTGCCTCAATCATGCCCTCCGCCAAGTCGACGCCAATCAGGCGAAACTGGTTTTCCGGTCTGGATGCTATTTGCCTTAATAGCCATCCGGTGCCACAACCGAGATCGACCAAAGTACCGGATTGGTTCACAGGAATTTGATCTAACAGTACACTGGCCATTTCGTTTTGAAGCGATGCGGTGGACTCGTAGGTCTGCGAAGCACGATTGAATTGGTGGGCGATTTGTTTCTTGGTGAGCTTCATGGATCCTGCTGAACGAAGGAAGTCAGATACCTAATGTACTCATCGTTCTGTTCCACAAAAGGGAGATGCCCCGCGTCGAGTAGAATTAAAGATTCAGCATTTGGAATTTGATCGGCAAGCCACTTCCCAGCCTGCGGTGGAACGACCTGATCTCTCGTCCCGGACAGCACCTGAGTCGGCATCTTCAGGTTGTGGGCTTCGTTTCGAAGGTCAGTGTCGGCCAGAATTTGTAGACCCGACATCAGGGTTCGGTGGCGTGGCTGGGGCGATTCGAAAACCTGTTTAATGATGTTTTTGGCCAGCCCGCGACTCGCTTTTGCATTCCCGGGATCAGGGTCATGCGTTTGCAAACTGACAAACCGTTTGACCCCTTTTCGATAATCGGATGCGAATTGATCTGAAAGTTGCTGAAAAGAGGTGGCATCCTTTCCAAATGCCCAATTTTGGCGATTTAAAAAACAGGGTGTGGTCCCGACGAGTTGAATTTGACGCACTCGTTCTGGTGCGATCAAACCAAGCTTGATAGCAATGGTTCCTCCAAGAGACCATCCAACCAACGTAAATTGTTCAAACGGAATCCTGTTGAGCAAATTTTCAGCGATCGTTTCAAGGTCATAGTTTTGATCAAAGTCGATTTGAGACCGGTATCCTGGAAGATCCAAATTTTCTACTCGAAATTGACAAGGTAGCGCGTCGATGACTGGCTGCCAAAAGGTCGAAGGCATCGCCCAGCCGTGCAAAAAAACAAGATTCGCAAACTTTACAATCGATTCGGATACCACGGATTTCAACCAATCGAATCGAGGGACAAGGTTTTCGATATTTGCACAATAGATTGGACCAAACGTTCGACGTCCTCAGAGCGATGGGCTGCTGAAAGGGTGATTCGCAATCGGGATCCATTTGGAGGAACTGTGGGAGGCCGTATTGCAGAAACTAAAATTCCATCCTGTTTCAAACATTTGCTGAACTGAATCGCTGCGGCTGGCGAGGGCATCGGGATCGGTTGAATAGCGGTTGTGGACTGAATCTTAAATAACGACTCCAATCCGGATCGAAATTGTTCAATGTGCTTGGATAGTCGTTCTCTTAGTTCAGAATGTTCCCGGATCAACCTGATCGCGGCAAGCGTTGCTGATGCTAATGCAGGCGGAATGGCAGTCGTGTAGATATAAGATCGCCCAAACTGGACCAAGTGATCCATCATTTGTTGATCCCCTGCGACAAACGCGCCAAAACTGCCGCAAGCCTTTCCAAGGGTTCCCATCATGATCAAATTTCCAGTCGGACAAAGCCCGGCCTGACGGATCAATCCTGCTCCATCGGGTCCTATCAACCCGATGGAATGGGCTTCGTCGATCACGAGTAAGGCTTCGTGTAGTTTGCAAATCCGATTTAATTCTGGCACCGGTGCGACGGTCCCGTCCATGCTGAATACGCCGTCGGTCATAACCATGGCTGCTTCGTATCCTGATCGCTTCAATCGTCTGGAAACCGATTCGGTGTCGCAGTGAGGGTAGCGAATCATTTTAGCCGACGAGAATCGACCACCATCGATCAGGGACGCGTGGTTTAACCGATCCTGTAACAGGAGGTCGGACTTATTAAGGAACGCTTGGGGAATGGCAAGGTTGGCCATGTATCCGGTTGAGAAAAGAATCGCTTTCTCTGCACCGACCCAGCTGGCAATTTCAATTTCCAAGTCATGATGGGGATCCATGTGCCCGTTGATTAAATGAGCAGCTCCTGAGCCCACACCATACTTGGCGACGCTTTCAGTGGCGGCCTGTTTGATCGCTCGGTGGTCGGCAAGTCCGAGATAGTCGTTGCTGCAAAAGTTGAGAAGTCGTTGACCATCAAGAAAAATCTCACGGCCTTGAGGGCTCGAAACGATCGATCTTTGTCGCCACAGTTTTTCCTGCCGCCGATTTTGATGGAGTTTGTCAAGCCGGTTGTTCCAACTCATGACCGAGTCTCTCGAATGCTTGGCCTCCGAAGCACTGTCGTATCAATGAATTAATGATTCAGTGGCAACAGGAATCGGCAGGTTCGTCATGACAGGAATGGGCATCGTCGATCACTTGATGGTGTTTGTCTACCTGAACTATTCGAGAGTTGATTCCCAGTCGGTCAAATAATTGTCGGTCATGATCGACTGTCGCGTTGCCAGTTGTTAAAAGTTGTTCACCGTAAAATAACGAATTAGCGCCAGCCAGAAAACAAAGCGTTTGCATTTCGTCGCTCATCTCATTCCGACCGGCCGACAAACGGACGTAAGCTTTGGGCATCAAAATCCTGGCCACTGCAATCGTTCGAACAAAATCGATCGGTTCGATATCTTCCGTTTCTTCCATCGGTGTGCCCGCCACTTTCACCAAGTTATTGATCGGCACGCTATCTGGATGAGGATTCAGGTTTGCCAAAGTCATTAACAGGCCAGCTCGATCTTGTTCCGATTCTCCCATACCGACGATTCCGCCACAGCAAACCTTAATTCCGGCGTTGCGAACATTTTCGAGCGTTTCCAAGCGATCTTCGTACGTTCGTGTCGTGATGATTTCGCCGTAATATTCTGGTGACGTATCAAGATTGTGGTTGTAATAGTCCAATCCGGCCTCGTTTAATGATGCCGCTTGTTCGGGAGTCAGCATGCCAAGGGTAGCGCACGTTTCCAGTCCCAAGGATTTTACCGCCGTAATCGCTTTGGCAACTTGAACGATGTGACCATCCCGCGGACGACGCCAAGCGGCACCCATGCAGAATCTTTCAGCGCCGTTCGCTTTGGCTTGTTTAGCAGCTTCGACAATTTCGTCGACGGGCATGAGACGTTCGGGCTTCAGGCCAGTATTGTATTTGGAACTTTGAGGACAATAG
>JBCCSJ010000352.1:0-5426 GCA_039200505.1 Planctomycetota bacterium
ACCAAGAAAATCTATTCGGAACTGGGAAGAGAAATTGAACCCAAAGCCAAACACGTCGACCTAATTGATGAGCTTGGTCGGCGAAGAATAGTCCCCTACCAAGTCCTTCAAATGATGCATGAGGTGAGAAAGACTGGAAACCTCGCAGTTCATGAGATTCACGGTGAGAAAGGCGAAGCACTATTTCACTTAAAAACAGTTCGCAAGATTGCTGTCTGGTTTTACAAAACGTTTTGTGACAAACATTGCAAGGTAGGGGCATTCATTCCGCCACCTGCTCCGATAGATGCAAGCGGCATCTTAAAAGCCGAGCTTGAAGAACTGAAAGCGGACTTTATTGCGAGTCAAATCCGCATTCAGGAGCTATCTGAAAGTGCAGCGACCGAGGCTGAGCTCCGTGCACTCGCCGAAGAGCAAGCAAAACAGGCCTATGAAGAACTCGATACCGCCCTCCAGATCGGCGCCGAAGACAATGAGCGGCTTTCAGCGAAGATCGAAAAATATGAAGCACTACTCGCAAGGCAATCGCAGGAGAATCATCCGACACAAAAAGAACTGGAAGAGACGGTAACTCTCGCAGTCGCAATCGAGAATGAAGTCGTAACAGAAGCCGACACACGTGAGATCATTGATCGACAACTAAGACAAGCCGGTTGGACAGTCGACAGCAAAACGATTCGGCATGCCAATGGTGCGAGACCTGAAAAGAACAAATGTATTGCAATTTCAGAATGGCCAACCGACAGTGGGCCAGCCGACTACGTTCTTTTCATCGGTTTGATGCCAGTAGCGGTCGTTGAAGCCAAACGTAAGAACATTGACGTTCCGGGAAAGATTGGTCAGGCGAAACGATACAGCAAAACGATAAGGATCAACGGCGATCTTGTCGCCCCCTTCGATTCCGAACCGTGGCAAAACGCTTTTCACATTCCGTTCATGTACTCTGCGAACGGTCGCCCATACATCAAGCAACTTGTCGAAAAGAGCGGCATCTGGTTTTACGATGGTCGACGAGCGGACAACATTTCCAGACCATTGGTTGGCTGGCACTCGCCTGAAGGACTTAAAGAACTACTGAAACTCGACGTCGACAAAACAGAGAAAGAACTGTCCGAATCTTCAAACGACTATCTCCCACTTTGGCCATTTCAACGAGAAGCAATCGAGTCGGTTGAAAAAGGGGTCATCGAAGGCCGTCGAGAAATGCTCGTCGCAATGGCTACCGGAACCGGGAAAACAAGAACGGCAATCTGCCTCTGCTATCGCCTCGCAAAAGCTGAGCGGTTTCGTCGAGTCTTGTTCATCGTTGATCGCACGAGTTTGGGTGAGCAAGCCTTTGACTCGTTTGAAGACCTTCAACTGGAAAACAATCAGTCATTTACTCAGATATACGACGTAAAAGAACTTGGCGACGTCAAGCCAGACAAAGATACTCGACTTCAATTCTGCACGATCCAGGGATTGATCCACCGCGTTCTTGCTAACGATGTCCCGCCTCCGGTCGATGAATACGACTGCATCATTATTGATGAATGCCACCGCGGATATACGCTTGATCAGGAGATGACCGACGGCGAGATAAAATTCAGAGACGAAGCCGATTACATTTCGAAATACATGCGAGTACTGGAGTACTTTGATGCTGTAAAAATCGGATTGACTGCGACCCCCGCACAACACACGCTTGCCCTATTTGGCGGAGAAGAAAGAAAAGCCATCTATCAGTACAGCTACCGCAAAGCGGTCATAGAGAACTACTTGAATGACCACGAGCCACCGTTTCAAGCTGATACAGAAAAGGTCGAAAACGGAATCACATTTGAAGCAGGCGAAGAATTACCAGTTCTGAACTCTCGCACAGATGAAATCGAGTTAACAGTCGTCCCTGACCAAATCAAATTCGATGTTAGCGAATTCAATTCCAAAGTAATTACGAAAGGATTCAACAAAGCGGTATGCGAAGGGCTCGCTCAACAGATTGACCCAAACGCCCCCGGAAAAACGTTAGTCTTTTGTGTGAACGACTTGCATGCGGACATGGTTGTATCTGCTCTTAAGAAAGCGTTCAGAAAAGAAGGTCACAAAATAACGGACGATACAATCAAGAAAATCACTGGCTCGATCGACAAGCCACGTGAGTGGATCTTGAAAATGAAAAACGAGAAGTTTCCGAGTGTCGTGGTAACGGTCGATTTGCTCACGACTGGAATCAACGTTCCAGAGATTACTAACCTTGTCTTTCTACGCCGAGTTCGCAGCCGGATTCTCTATGAGCAAATGATTGGCCGGGCAACTCGCAAATGTGAAAACCTATATGGCGAAGGCAAGCACAAAGGCCCATTTAGAATCTACGACGCAGTCAAGCTCTATGAAGGTCTGCTTCCCTACACCTCGATGAAGCCGGTCGTGGCTAGACCGTCGATTTCTTTAAGGCAAATGATGACCGAGCTAAATACGGTTCAGGACAATAACTTCCTTGAAGAAGTCAAAACTCAATCGTTAGGTAAAATCAGCCGCAAACTGTCACGCGCCAACACGACGCAGCTTTCTCGCATTGAGTATTTGTCCGGCCTTGAATCCGACAAAGTAATTCAACATCTCGAATCCCTTTCTCCCAAAGAGGTTGGGGAGTGGCTGGAAAAGCACTCTCCTCTTGTTGAATACCTGCACAAACAACCCTTTGGCGACGGCAGGCAGACACCAATCGACGAATCTCAAGATACCTTCCGTGAATGGAAACGGGGGTACGGTGACGCGAAACGTCCCGAAGACTATCTGGAATCATTCAGGCAGTACATTGAAGAGAATCGCGACAAGGTCGTTGCACTTCAAATGGTCACACAGCGCCCTCGCGACCTTACGCGCAAACAGCTGAAAGAACTAAAGCTCCTGCTGGATGCAGAAGGCTTTCCTCAAATCAATCTGTTTACTGCTTACAAAGCTACGACCAATCAGGATATTGCCGCGTCCATCATTGGGTTTATTCGCCACATCATTCTCAACACTCCCCTTGAAAACTTCGGCGAAAGGGTTGATCGAGCTATGGCCGATGTTCGCTCCATGAGTGACTGGAACGAAGAGCAGAGCCGATGGCTGGATCGAATTGAGAAACAGATTCGCTTGGAGACAATTGTTGATCGTGACGCATTGGAGGAAGGCCGCTTTAAAGACAAAGGAGGTTTCAAAATGATCGACAAGGCCTTTGGAGGCCGGCTTCAAGAAGTCCTGCACCGAATTGCAGCATCAATCTGGAAGACCGCAGCATGATTTTTCTTGACCAAATTGGCGGACTTAAATTCGAGAAACAAACCACCGCCATCCTTGGCTATCTGTTGATCAATAGTGACGAGTTTAGACGTCAGTTTATCAGGCATATCGACAGTCACTTTAGCCACTCTCGGGTTCCAATGTTTGGCGACGGAATCATCTGTCGAACTGAAGTCGGCAAAAAGAGGGTCGGTTTCATTGATCTGTTGATCGAAGCTGACAATTGTTTTTTGGCAATCGAAAACAAGCTCTGGGCCGAATTCCAGCCTGAGCAACCAGCGAAGTATGCGGAAATCGTAAAAGATAATTCAATCAACAAATTCAATGACGACTCGAGGTATCGAATTCTTGTCATTGCACCGGAACAGAGAAAGCCAGAAACGAAAAAGCACTTTGAAGAACAAAGTTTCGACGAGCCTCCCATATTTGTTTCCTGGGAATCAATCCTTGGATTGTTTGATTCGACGAAAGGGAAATCAAGCACACGAGTGCAAGTGATCTCTGAATTGCTGTGTGAATTCGTGGCTCAACAAATTGGCGAGAATCAAAAACTCAACATAGCTCAATCAAACTTGATCGGGCCGGATGCGATCATTACCAACCATTACCAATCCGACTTTTTGTACCGCCTGAAACCATCGTTTGCTGACTATCTCCCAACAAAGATGGGATTCGGCAAAGGATCTTACGCAGGATTCTATTTCCGATTCCATGAATCCCATGACCGTCATCGCAACTGGTTTGGATTCCACCATTCTGAAACAGGAACTGAACTCCGATTCCACACTAAACCCAACCAAGATCCACCGGACGTTGAAAACTGGCGCAAAGTCCACTGGGATGAAGAGCGAGTCGTGGATTTCGACCGTAGCCTAGGTGTTAATTTCGTCTACGATCCGCGAGAATGGACCACTGATCGTATGGCTTGGCAAGCAACGATCGAATCCGTCATTGACGTTCTCAAATCGAGTACGGATATACCCGACGACACGGTCGATGACGACGTAGCACCACAACAAGGAATGGAAGCCTGATGACCAATTCGGATATTGTCGCGAAGCTTTGGAATCTTTGTAACGTATTGCGCGATGACGGAATTACGTATCACCAATACGTAACTGAACTCACCTATATCCTCTTTTTAAAGATGATGAAGGAACGTGGGCCAAGCGTCGAAAAGCAAATCACCAAAGGATATCGCTGGGACGACCTGCTTGCAAAAAGCGGAACCAAGCAGCTTGAGTTCTACCAAAAGCTTTTGTTGCAATTGGGACAAAAGGGCAAAAAACGGGTCAAGGCAATCTATCTCAACTCCAGCACCTCACTTCGCAAGCCCAAGAATCTAAACAAATTACTCAAAGAAATTGACGCACTCGATTGGTACAGCGCGCGTGAAGAAGGTTTGGGGGATCTCTACGAAGGACTATTGGCCAAGAACGCAAACGAAAAGAAATCAGGAGCTGGCCAATACTTTACGCCACGGCCACTCATTGATTCGATCGTTCACTGCATGAAACCTCAGCCCGGCGAGATCATACAAGACCCGGCTGCGGGTACGGGTGGATTCTTGATCGAAGCTGATCGGGCGATCAAAAAAAACACAGACGATTTGTTGGATCTTTCTGTTGCCGAACAGAACTTTCAAAAGAAGAAGGCATTTCAGGGCGTCGAGCTAGTTCCCGACGCTCATCGCCTGTTGTTAATGAATTCGTTGCTGCATGACATCGAGAGCGATTTAAAGCTCGGCGATACGATGGGTGACATCGGCAAGAAAATGCCAAAAGCAAACCTGATTCTGAGCAACCCTCCGTTTGGAACTAAACGAGGTGGCGGTAAGCCATCGCGTGATGATTTTGTTTATGAGACAGGAAACAAACAACTCGGGTTTCTTCAACACATTTATCGCGGGTTGGTTCCAGGCGGGAGAGCCGCTGTGGTTTTGCCGGACAATGTGTTGTTTGAGGAGAGCATCGGTACTCGAATACGCACAGATCTAATGAACAAATGTAATCTTCACACAATACTGAGGCTTCCAACAGGGTAAGCGCCTTTCTATGTGCATGTTGACATGAGTTCTATGCTTCAAAATTTTGGAGCGAATGATGCAGCGAAAGCGATTTTCTGCGGATCAGTGGCGGGGGTGGTTTCTGGAGTTCGAT
>JBCCSJ010000353.1:0-5415 GCA_039200505.1 Planctomycetota bacterium
GATCGAAGTCGGTTGGTAAATTAGACTTTTTTCCAGGCTTGCCAGCGGCGACATCGCGTTCCATCTGGAACATCCCAAATTTAATAACAGCAAGCAGAGGATAGAAAACCTTAGCACGATATTTGGCCAAGCCCGAATTTTAGGGTGCAGACGAATAGTCTTACTAGTACATGAATCCTAAGTCTGCAGCAAGATCGTACGATTGCCAGCACGATTCGATATGACGATCCGATGAAGGTATTATTTCAATTCGAAGGATCTGCCTGCAACCGATCTCGGGCCTCTTCTGCCCAAGGGCTTTTGGGAGCAAGCTGGAGAAAAGTATTCCAGTGATTTTCGGCGTCGTCGGGACGATCAAGATCATCCAACAGTCGCGCCAAATGAAAATGGACATCTGGATATTCCGAGTGATGGTCCAACGCGCCCTGAAATGCCGAAAGCGCGAGTTCTTTTTCGTCAAGTTCGACCAAAACACATCCCAGGCTGGCCCTTGCTTCTACAAAGGTTTGATCCAACTCGACGGCTACGAAGTAACGTTCGCGGGCACCGGCCAGATCGCCTCGAAGATACAGCAATTCTGCTAATCGGAAGCACACACTTGGGGTCGCTCCGTATGCCAAAGCCATGGCTCGGTAAACCTGTATCGCCGAATCGTGATCCTCTCTATCCTCGTACTCAATCGCCAGTCTCACAAACTCACTTGGTGAGCTTAGATCCTCAATCGTTTTTTCATTTGGGCTTTCAGTCGATTCAAAAGATAGGAGTTGATCTTGATCCGAATGGTTGTTGGCAATCTCTTCGGTCAATGAATCAAAGTCAATTCGCCGCTGCCCATTGGGTTCGACCAACCCACCGCCCCGCCGCAGGAGAATACTTTTGCCTTCTACGATGACCGATAATTGGCTGAGAGGGCGGTTGAGACTGGGAAATAATTCTGAAAGCTGAGACAGTTTGGTTTCGATTGCCTGGGGCGTCGCCCCTGACGTGATGAGTTGCGCGATTCTTCGAGCGGACGCAACTTCTTGAAAATCAAAGTAAGCTAGTTTTTTGAATTGTCGGGTCGGTACGATTAACCCGCGGCGATGCCATCGACGAATAGTCGAAATCGGTACGTTTAATAATCGAGCCAGCATCGACGGAGTATAAAGCTGGCCTTCGTCCTGAACCGATTCGTCGATTCCCAGTTGTTCCCAGAATAAAGGTTCGGGAATGATTTTGATCCGACCTTCGTTTTTGGCTTCAATCACCCAAGGTTGAAGCAGCGACTCCGGTTCATCTAGAGGGTCGGCATCGGCACCGACCACAATAATTTCAACGTGTTTGTCCAGTTTCTCGCTTAAGATGCCGCCAGAATCGCGAATGAATTGGCGAGCTTCCTTGCGAGTCACACAGCCCAACTTTCCGACCAGCGAAATTCGCTTTTGGTCGATGCCATCCAATTTAGCAGCTTTGTTGAACTTCTTGGGCATATGAGTGGTCGTGTTGGGATGGAGGTCGTTGTCGAAGACTTCACTTTTGGACGTTAAGCAGATTGGACCCGACTACAGTGTCTTGAAATCCGAAAAACATGTCAACAAGAACGGCTTTTAGTGCGCCGTAATGGACGGATGCATTGTCGTGAAACGAGAAGGAACCAACCATGGCAACACGGGAAAGAGTTTAGTCGAGATATTGCTTACACAAACCTATTCAATATCCCGGCTACGATCGAATATCGTCGACCATTTGCTGAATCGTTTTTTTCAATAGTTCGACACCACCAAATTTCATTCCTAAATTTTTGATTTGAGTGGTGTCGATTTCGTGCTTGGGGGATTTGGATTTCCCCTCAATCGTTGATCCGCTTCCAGAGATTTCCTTTGCCAGATTCGCGACATCAAAGCGTGAGATGTACCGATCGTAACAGGCGAACGCTTTTCCCCGGATCTTTTCTATTGGGGCCTGCATTAAAGTCTCGATGCCTTTGGCAACGTCATCAACATGAATCTCTTTTCCGCCGCCGGTTACTTCGACTTGGTCTCCATTCACAATTTGCGAAACCAAATCGTACCATTTCGAGTTTTCGGCAGGATGCATCATCCCGTAAATCCCAGTCGGACGAATGGCACAAATCGGTTGTCCATTTCCTAATCCAAAACTATGGACAAATTTTTCGATAGCCGCTTTATGAGCCCCATAGTGAGTTAAAGGCCATAACGGATGAGCTTCATCCAGTTTTCGATCGTCCAGAATCTGTTCGTGAACGGCACAGGTCGAAACGAATACGAACCTCGAAACCTGATGCGCAAATGCCGACTCCATAAGTTGAAGGCTTCCGATAATATTGGTTTGAGCAAACTTGATCAGATCTCCTTCAGCATTTCGAAAGCCCTTGCCCGGCCTCCAAAACGCTGAGTGAATGACCTGGTCGACCCCATCACACATTTTGGCCGCAAAACTTGGCTCTAATAGGGCTCCTTCAACCCAATCAATGGAACCTTCCAATGATTCCAAACCTGAACGATCCGAATCAGGCCGGTAAGAGCAACGAACGTAGTGCCCTGATGCAATCAGCCTTTTCAAAACTGCCCGCCCCACAAATCCGGTCGCTCCAGTGAGTGCTACCTTCATTAGATTGACTCCATGAAGGCTCTCATTTCAGCAGCGGCATGGAGATCATTTTGCTGCTCGGCCTGGTTAATTCCTTTTTCTAAAATTGCAATTGCTTCATCTTCCCGGTCGATGTCCACTAATTGCTGGGCGGACATAAAAAAAGATGGCACATAGGGTGGATCCTTCTCCATTAGTTCATGGTGAATCTCGAGACTCTGTTCGTGCTCTTCCTCGTTGGCCAACTCCAAAGCCAACGCATATTTTAAAAATATGTCGTTAGGAGTTTCTGCCAACATCGCTTCTAATTCTTGTCTTCGACTCATGCTTGGACACCTTTCAATTATGGCAAGCCCTGCTTGGTGTGGACTTAATCACTTTTATTTCGCCTCACAAATTGGCAGTCTAACATCATGGCTCAAAAATACACGAATGGAACAAAACAAATTTATCAAGATCGAGTCTGTGTTCTTGCTACTGGCAGACCACAATCCATCCAACCGTATTTAGAATTTTCCGAAGTCCTGGATTTCTAATAGGTTGTCCTGCGCGTTCTTTGATCCCAAACCAATCCTGAATTTCAAAGCCTGCAAGTTGCAGCAATGCTCGAAGTTCGTTGGCTCGAAAACTGTGGATAAAAATATCGCGCAAACCTCGATAATTGGATTTCTCATCCCCAAACTCTGAATCGGTTAATAGCGATCGGATTAAACTAGATGTTAAATGGAAAATCCCGGAAGGATGCCGAAGGCGAAACCAAACGTTATGAACATGCAAAATGAGATAGCCCGACTGCTGAATGATTCTGCGAGCATGTCGCAGAAATTTGAGCCGGCTTTCTTGTCCTTGAATCATTCCCAAAGTGCTGAACATACAAACCCCATGATTTGCGATGTTGTCTGAGATTCCTTCCAAATCCACTAAATTTGCTTTTAGCAAAGCCGGTTCAGTGACCGTAGGCTTGGAAGCGAAATGAGTTGCCGTGGTGCGCAGCATCGAAAATGACAAATCGACAGCGATACCGTAATACCCACGTTCGACTAAGGGGGCGAGAGTTCGTCCAGTTCCCGCTCCAAAATCGATCACGGTCTGAGATTCCTTGGTCGGCCGAAGGTATCGGTCCAGAACGAAGTTATCTACTTGGTGAATCGGGTTTCCAGCCAAAAATTGGTCATAATCTTCCGCGATGGATACCGAGTTGATGTAGTCCCAATTTCCTTTTTCTACTCCTTCTGGAATTTGCCAGGTCGATTTTGGGTCGTGGTTAGAATTTCTAGTCATTTAGATACGGTTCGAATCAGTGTTTTAGGACTCGGAACGGCATTTTGACCACTTGCGGTCCCTTTGCAATTTGTTATTGTCGCGTTTTTGAAAATGGGCCGTTTGAGGGAATTTAATTTCCCATTGACTTGCCGGTCCTGTTAAACAGCGGGCAAATCGTTTGTGTAAGCTGTTTCAAATTCAGATTCAAAGATCGGAAATCTTACTTGGTCTTTGAACCAAGAATCCTCAAACTATTTTTACGGGAGTTTACACGTGGCTATTCGCGTTGCAATCAATGGTTTTGGCCGTATCGGTCGGTTGACATTTCGAAATCTTGTCGAACGCAGCGACGAATTTGAAGTGGTCGCTGTCAATGATCTAACAAACAATAAAACTTTAGCGACCCTACTAAAGTATGACAGCCTTCACGGGCGATTTCCCGGCACCGTCGATTTCGACGACAGTTCGCTGACGGTCGACGGGAAAAAAATCAATGTCTACGAAGAACGAGACCCTGCCAAACTTCCTTGGGGCGATCTTAATGTCGATGTTGTGGTTGAATCGACCGGCGTTTTTCGCGGCCGAGCCAAAGACGGAAAAGCTGGTTATGACTCCCACCTTCAGGCAGGAGCCAAGAAAGTAGTCATCAGTGCGCCCGCAAAAGATGCTCCTGATTTGACCTGCGTCCTGGGGGTCAACGACGATCAGATTACTGATGAAATGAAGTGTATCTCGAACGCCAGTTGCACGACAAACTGCTTGGCACCAGTGGCCAAAATCTTGAACGATACCTTCGGCATTAGTTCTGGTTTGATGACCACCATCCACGGGTACACCAACGACCAGAACGTGCTCGATGCCCCTCACAGCGATCTCTATCGAGCGCGTGCGGCAGCGGTCAACATTATCCCTACTTCCACCGGTGCAGCCGAAGCAGTCGGACTTGTGATTCCGGAACTCAAAGGCAAACTAACCGGGATGGCGATGCGGGTTCCAGTTCCGACCGGAAGTGTCGTTGATTTGACATGCAACCTTGGCAAAACCGCTTCGGTTGAAGATATCAACAACGCCGTCAAAACCGCGGCTGAAGGCCCGATGAAAGGCGTTTTGGAATACACCGAAGACCCTATCGTTTCGACTGACATTATCGACAACTCCCACAGTTCGATTTTCGCTGCTGACATGACCAAAGTGCTCGCCGGCGATGCCAACATGGTGAAAATCATCAGTTGGTACGACAACGAATGGGGTTATAGCTGCCGAACCGCTGATTTGATCGCAAAGATTGGTTAATAAAGAACCGTATTAATTGGTGATCGGATTGCCTATCACGGCTTAAATCGAAGAAGCTCCAGGATGATTCCCGGAGCTTTTTCTTCGCCTGCAGGTCTTTCCGAATCTGCAAAAATCAGCCAGTGAAAACGGAAAGAGCCTCGATTGCACAAGAAAATACGAATCGAATTTCAAGTCGGCTCAAAATCTGTTTAAAATGTTGGGTAAGGTCGGTGTACTCAATATGACAGAAGTCTTCGCAGAAAACTCGATTCCTTTCGACAGCATCGA
>JBCCSJ010000354.1:0-5408 GCA_039200505.1 Planctomycetota bacterium
ATGATGACGTCAAACTCCCCCCGGCATGCCAGTTCGACAAGATCTCCTTTGATGATTTTCACTTGAGTCACCCACTTTAAATTAAGAGACTACCAATCAAGTATCGGCTCTGCTGAGAACCCTATCGTACAGTTGGAGACAACTGCTTGTAATTAAGTTACCGTATTGTAATGAACTGCTCATGAAAAGAAACTTCCTTGACCGACGTTCTTTTAAAAAAATCAATTTGATGAGCGTACATTTAATTCCGGCTAGATCACATTCCAAACGCCTGGATTCATCGGATTAACACTCGAACTACTGTTTCTCAAATCTTCTGAAACGAACCAAGTTCGATCGGTCATCGTAGACTATCTTGGTCTACGACCAACTCTTGCTAAACATAAGTGCGTTTCAATCGCCTTACGTCAACCAATTTGAAATCTAGGCCACCGAATTCCTCTCCTAGAGTAAAGTCTGATGGACAAAATGCTTTTTCTATGCGGACTAATCTGCATGGTTGTTGATCCGATCGCTTATGGCTGCCCACAGGAAGCTAAAAACAGCGACATCGTCCAGCGCCGGAAACAGACTCTAATTAAAACAGACTTTTGCCTCGGCGATTAGGCATTTAACAATACATAGAGCAGAAACGCAAATCCGGTGACATTAACTGGGAGCTATCGTCGAAAGAACTTGATCAGTTAGCTGAAGCGTCAAAGCGGATATTGAAAATCTTGTCCGATGAGGCTTCTCGAATTTCAGCGGAAAGCACCAACGAAATTCTCGAAACTCTCACGGATGAGCAAAACGAGAAACTCAAAAGTATCTTAAAGTTTTCTTTAAGTCCGAGTTCGTCATTGGATCTCTTTTTGGCGCAACTCATTGCTGGGATAGAAAGCGATGCTTCGGTGTATCGCAGCCAATCCAGTCCAGATTCGATTTTTGACACACTGGGTAGACCTTCGCTCTACTTGATCAATCTCGACGGAACATTATCTCTTAATAATCCTGATGCCTCAAACACCAAGCCGATGCAAGGTTCCGAGTTGGTATGGTTTCAAGAACTTTTGGATTCGTTAATTTTTGGAGATCTGAATACTATTCTTGACGTCGATGAATCTCAGAAACTAGAGTTGGTGGAAACCGTAAAAGAACTGCAAGAAATTTCTGTTTCGTTTGAAAGATACCTTCAGGGTTCAACCAATGTAATTCTGGATATCGACAATGTGTTGTCGTCAACCGACGTGGTCAAATTCAAGATTACCAAGAAACTTAAAAAGACTCTCACCGTTGAACAGAAAAAGCAACTTGAGACCCTCAATTCAATCATCGACGTTTCCAAATATGGTCTTGTCAGTCAGTTTCTCCTTGGTGAGGTAGGCCAGAAACTAAAAATTACTTCGGACCAGAAACATCAACTTTTGACGAAAGCCGAGAAGGCAATTGGTCAGCTTCAGGACGCGTCGAAAAATTTTGACGAAAGAGCCGTTACAGGCTTGCTTAAACAACTTTCCGCCTCACATCGCGGCGATATTGCTGATTTGGTTGGCCAACCCCTCGAGGCCTCTGACGTCAGCATAAGCGAGACATTTCGTTTTCTGAAGCTATCCTCCGAATTAAAACGGCCTTGAAACGGTTACCCACTCTTTGGCTCGCCGTTACCCTGCCGACCGTGTTCACGTTCACATTCCATCGCACAGAATTAGAGCGAGCATCTTATTCGGAAATCTGGTGACACCAGAAGGCATTGTCGTGAAAGCGATCAATCGAAGCCTTTTGGACCTGTCGGTTTGAGCCGGTTTACAAACGTCGTTGTCCAGATGGGTGGCTTTCCGCTTTTTTGACTATCTGATCCGCGGTTAGATTTGTAAAATAAGTTGGTCTAATTCAGTGGTGTTTTAAAGGCGAGTTTTGCATGTCCGTGCAGCAGAAGTTTTCCATTTTTCGTGATGAAATCCAGGGGCATTCGATCAAGGAATTGGGGGCTCAATACGGAACACCGTGCTATGTCTATGATGCTTCGGTGATCCGCGAACGAATCGCTCAGTTGCGACAGTTCGACGTGATTCGATTTGCCCAAAAAGCTTGTTCGAACATCGCCATTTTGGACCTTGTCCGTCAAGAAGGCGCTTTCGTAGACGCAGTTAGTTCTGGAGAAGTCTACCGAGCAGTGAAAGCTGGATTTGCGTATCAAGGCGAACCTGCTCCTATTGTCTACACGGCTGATATTTTTGACCGAGATGCCTTGGATCTAGTCATTGAGAAAAATGTTCATGTCAACGTCGGTTCGACCGACATGATCGCTCAGCTTGGACAAAAGGCTCCGGGACGAGAAATCACGATTCGAATTAATCCAGGCTTCGGTCATGGTCATAGCGCCAAGACCAACACCGGAGGTGAATCGTCGAAGCATGGTATTTGGCATGAACAGGTCGAAGAATGTGTGTCTCTAGCAAGTCAATACAATTTAACGATCACTGGCGTTCACATGCACATCGGTTCAGGGACCGATTTTGAGCACCTGTCCCAAGTTTGTGACGCGATGCAGCAAACTGCTCGCCGAGTTGGCAGTACGGTCAAAACAATCAGTGCTGGCGGCGGTTTGCCGACACCCTATAAAGACTCAGACATCGGGCTGGATATTGATCGCTACTTCCAGCTTTGGGATTCCAGCCGCAACGAATTGGAATCGGAATTTGGTCATAAGATAAGTCTCGAAATTGAACCGGGGCGTTTTCTCGTGGCTGAGAGTGGATTCCTGATCACTGAAATTCGCGCTCGTAAGACGATGGGTAGCAATCAGTTTTATTTGGTAGATGCTGGATTCAACAACCTGGCTCGGCCCATCCTTTACGGGGCCTACCATCCGATGTCGATCGCGTTTGCCGGTGAGAAAACAGAGCAAACCCAGCATACGATAGTTGGAGGGCCGTTATGCGAGTCTGGCGATATTTTCACCCAAGAAGAAGGTGGATTTGTCTGCGGCCGAGAGCTTCCAGTCGCTCAGGTAGGCGATTACCTGATCATCGAATGTGCCGGTGCCTACGGATATGTAATGTCATCTAATTACAATTCCAAACCATTTGCCGCCGAAGTTTTGATCGACGGATCAGAGACTCATTTAATCCGAAAACGACAGACGCCCGAAGATCTGATTGCGGGAGAGATGATTCCACAGGGTTAATCAAAAGCGACTGTAGATAGCTGCGGTTTACATATTTTGAGTTGATCAGCGTTCGCAAAGGTAGTCTTTCGAGTGGGTCCCGCTTGCAGTACGTCACGCTTGCAGTAAGTCACGCTTGCCGAGCGGGACATCATACGATTGTGCTCAGTTTCTACCAGAAAGTTTTTGCAACCGTTCCCGTGCCATTACAAAATAATGGTTTGAATTATTGGACTCAATCAAACAAACCTCAGTTGTTAATCCGATAAAACTGACAACCGAACTGTTGCCGAGATTGCTCAGTTTCAAAATCTTAGGACGGGCATTTCGTCTCGCGATTTGGTGAGCATAACAAACCAATTGCGATTGGATTATTTCGCCCTTTCAGGGCTGGGGGCTAGATTTCCTTGGTACCCGGGGCGATGCCCCGGGCTTAATTGTTAAAGCCCTTCGGGCTAAAAGTTCCTCGCTCGTCAACGATGACAGACCTAGAAGCGGTTGTGATTTAGTACGCCCCGCTTGCCGAGCGGGACATCGTTTGGCAATAGTCAGTTTCTACCAAGAAGCTTTTGCAATCGTTCCCGTGCCGTTACAAAAAAATGGTTTGAAGTCTAGACCTAATCCCACAAATCTCAGTTGTTAAACCGATAAAACTGATGATAGAACTGTTGTCGAGATTGCTCAGTTTCAAAGTCTTAGGATGGGCATTTCATCCTGCGATTTGCTGAGCATAACGAACAAATTGCGATTGGATTATTTCGCCCTTTCAGGGATGGGGGCAAGGTTCCATTGGTCCCGGGGCGATGCCCCGGGCTTAATTGTTAAAGCCCTTCGGGCTAAATGTTCCTCGCTTTTCAACGATGACAGACCTAGATGCGGTTGTGATTTAGTACGTCCCGCTTGCCGAGCGGGACATCATTCGGTTGTGCTCAGTTTCTACCAGAAAGTTTTTGCCACCGTTCCCGTGCCGTCACAAAAGAGCGGTTTGAAGTCTTAGACCTAATCGCACAAACCTCAATTGTTAATCCGATAAAACTGACAACCGAATTGTTGTCGAGATTGCTCAGTTTCAAAATCTTAGGATGGGCATTTCGTCTCGCGATTTGGTGAGTATAACAAACCAATTGCGATTGGATTATTTCGCCCTTTCAGGGCTGGGGCAAGGTTTCTATGGTTCCCGGGGCAATGCCCCGGGCTTAATTGTTAAAGCCCTTCGGGCTAAAAGTTCCTCGCTCGTCAACGATGACAGACCTAGAAGCGGTTGTGATTTAGTACGTCCCGCTTGCCGAGCGGGACACCGTTCGGTTGTGATCAGTTTCTACCAAAGTAGTTCAAAAGCATTGCAAACGGCAACGGTCGCCATTCGAGGTCCGTCAGATCAGGCCGGACGAATCAAATGGTTGCTAGCATTTATTCTCTCGACCCAC
Source organism: Planctomycetota bacterium (assembly GCA_039200505.1). Taxonomy (GTDB): domain Bacteria; phylum Planctomycetota; class Planctomycetia; order Pirellulales; family Pirellulaceae; genus Mariniblastus. The sequence goes on from JBCCSJ010000354.1 coordinate 4,573, forward strand.
TGACTCGGCTCCGCTAACCTGTCGCTCCAATCGGTCTTGGTCTGGCGAATAGAAACATGTCGAAACTATTTTTCAATTACAGATTATTGGCAATTTTACTGCCCCTCATTCTGTTCGGAGTTGGCAGGGCACAGGAATTTCGCATTGAATCACAGGTTTACCAGCAGGGAAACAACCTTCCAGTCGCCGAAAACGTAACCCTTTTCTCCGATGGCAACATTTATCACTTCGACTTGGCCAATGATAACCGTCAAAAGGGTGGCGAAGTTGTGTCGCAGATAACCATTTACGATGCTTCCAAGAAGACGATGGTCGTCCTGGATCCCGCCAGAAAAGTTCGGTTAGATTTACTTGACTTGAGAATCATGAAAATTCTTGATGGGGTCCGGCGAGACACCCAGCAAGACAATCGTTCGAGTTTTCTGGTGACCGACAAGTTCGAAGAGGATGCCGATTGGTCGACCGGATGGGTCAGGTTGAGTAGCCCGACGATCACCTATCAGTTTCAGGCCGACACTCCCAAAGACATTACGATCCTACCCCAGTACATTAAGTACATTGATTTGTTTACTCAACTGATCGCTTCGGATCCTCACAAGGTACCCCCATTTCCGCGTTTGCGGTTAAACCAGACGATCAAGAAACTAGGACGAATTCCCACTGAGGTCCATGTGACCCTTCGACCCAATCCGCTATTCCCCGATGGAGCGAAAGCCCATTCCAAGCATACCGTTTTTTATCAACTGTCTAAAAAAGATAAGGAAAGGGTTGAGTCGGCCAAAAATCAATGGATGACTTATCAACCGGTCGACCTGGCAGAATTTCATGGTCTTCCC
>JBCCSJ010000355.1:0-5299 GCA_039200505.1 Planctomycetota bacterium
CCGCCGAAGTACCTCAAACGTCGATCGCCGTTTAATGTTTTCCGACACAATTCGACAGCTGATGAATAGCTGTCTTTTCCTTCGACTGAGATATCATCGGCGACTCCTACGCCACCCATTGTTCGTGCTGAATCACGATCTCCCCAAACGACCCGTGGGAGGCCCTCATTCGCGGCTAACCATTCCCAAACGTTGACCGACGGAGTGGCGACCGAAAGGCTCAGCGGAAACTCAGAACCCTCCAGATCTAAAGAATCAAGCTTGCGTAGCAATTGACTAAGCAGATTGGGAGCCGGTTCAGTTGAGGTTCCAAATTTCAATTTACTTTTGTTCATTCGTCACCAAAATCGAGACCTGAATAAAAACGTTTTTCATTCAGACTCTTTAGGTCGAACAGCGAGGGCGAAATCGTTGATTTTCGTTTGGTCCTTTTGTTCGGCTTCAAGCCAACAACTGTCGAATTTCAAAACAATCGACTCTTTGTCTAGCACATCAATTACCGACACTACAAGGCACGTTGATTGTTTTCGCTGTTGTGGGTAACCCGAGCCGACCTTCAGCCGACAAATCTCTTAAATCGGCGGCTGTTAGACTGGCTTTTTAACAATCTAGCCCTCCCTCTATCGACCGAATCAAGCAGACGCCGATTAACCGTTTCAGCGGCAATTCGGTCGTTTACCCGCCTTTATCTGCCGGTTTTACTTACCAGTAGAGCTTACGCGCAAAATATGATCCATGAAGTAGCAATCCAACCGCATCGTTAGTTTTAAAACGTTCAAATCGTTCTGTCCCTTGGCTTAGCTGTTGTTGATTCTTCATACGAAAGCGGAAAGTCGGGCGTGGGTTAAAACGGTCATTCGGAACTGAGTGGAATGCTATTTGGACTTGCGAAACAGTGGATGCGTGGCAGTTAAAATTTCCCGAATCGAATCTCTTGTGCCTTCGTCAAGTTGAGGATAAGCATCCGGTCGGTTGCCGGCCAGAATATCATTGATTTCATCTAAGACGACCGTCAAAACAGGCTTGGGCAACGAACAAAATGATGGAGAGTAGATCAGGTAGGAGCAACGATATTTTAGTAGCCTCGTTTGAAGGTCCAATTCACGCAAGCTTCGCCCTTTTGGATCCCGAATTGCTGTGGTTTGAAAATCAACCAGGAATCGTTCGTCGCCTTGAATGGGTGAAGCCAGTGGAAATTCGTCTTTAAAAAAAAGATACTCAACCAGTTTGGTTGCCACCGATTTGATGCGCCGATTGGTGGATTCGGTTCGAAAGTCAGCCGGTCGTTCCAGAATGCGATTCATTTCCTGTTGCTGATGAAGTGCGATTCGAGTTTCATAAGAAGCTCGCGTCACAAAGTTGTGGAACTGTGTCTGATGTTCCATGACCATCAAGGCCACGATGTCACTTTTTTTGCCCAGATATTTTTTGAGAGATACCCTCGTCGGTAAGTCGTCGAGATTCGAATGCGACTCGCGATCGAGAGCGTTTGATTCCTGTTTTGATTTTGGAATCACCATCGCGTTACCACGATGGCGAATTTGTCCATGGTGCCCAGTCACATACCATCCACCAAAGCGATCGGTAAAGGGAGTTCGGTGATCAGTTGTGGTTGTCCCAAACCGAAATTCTGGATGGCCTGAAGTTTTGGGGTAAACCGAACGGATCAGGAATCCCGGGACACGTTGGGTTTTATAAGTCTCGTGGCATGACAAGCAATTTGCGGAAGCCTCTTTAATGATCGCTCGATCTGATTTCCGCTGGTCCAAAGTATAAAAAGCGGCTCCTTGTACAGGATCAACCGATGCAATTTCAAGAAAGTCTCCGTTAGGAACATATCCAAGATAGACATCGTCATTAAAGTAAATAGCACGCGGGTTGGCGGGATTGATCTTACGATGCTGTTGGCTGGTTTTTGAAAAAACAAGAGTTTGAGACGACGTTGGGATTTCCAGTTTCATGAGTAGATCGGGCAGCCATCCATGTTCCGCGTCCCATTGAATAGTCTCTTCGTTAACCTTCAACTTTTGAATCAATCGCGCGACTCGGTCGTTAAAGTCCAACGAGGAATAGAGAATGGGTGCCTGGCTATGATCGGATTGCCCCAGCAAGCTTTGGTGAGCGTTGGGTAGAACGAAAATTAGAATCGTCAAAACGAGATCGCGGAGCAATGAAAAACGGAATCCAGTTGTCGATTCAAAGAAAGTCTGCATGAAGAAGGGTTCGGTTGAATTCCGAATTCAGTTTTCTGACGAATTGGATATCCTCTTTGCGTTGACGATCGTCAAAATCGAATCGACTGTCAAATTATTCTCGTACTCTGCGACGCCGATCGAATGATCCGACCGATTTGCAAGCATCCTTTAGCTTTGTAAAAAGCAATTTCGGTAAGCTAGACTTAGATTGATTGCACGATTTTGACGGATTTTGATATCTATTCCCCGATTGTATCGCTTCCGAACTGATTCGGCACGACTGCGTAATTATAACAACTAATAGTTTCGTCCATTTTTGGCATCGCTCGATATGCATTCTCATGAAATCACGCTTGGTTTGGCTTTTGGGTTGGGTGCCTTGCACGCGCTCGAACCGGGACATGGCAAAACGGCAATGCTGGTTTATTTGGCTGGCGAACGAAGAAGCTTATTCCATCCTGTCATCATGGGGCTGGCGAGTGCATTATCTCATTCCGTATCTCTGATCGGAATCGCTGCGATGGTACATTTAACTCACCATCTCGTTACGGGAGACCATCACCACGTCGATCATGGCGTGAGTCAAACCATGCGATGGATCAGTGCCGGGTTAGTTCTGATCGTCGGTTTTTGGCTGTTCCTCGCTGCGGCTAAAGGGAAGCCAAAAAAATGCAGCTGCTGCCAACACGGTGCCAGTCATCATGGCGAAAAAAACAACTCTTTTGGAAGCAGTTCGAAAACAAGTTACTCGATGAGTGCGTTGTTAGGAGCTGCTTTTGGATTGATGCCCTGCCCCTCGGCAATGGCTGCCTATTTCACAGGTCTATCCTCAGGTTCTCCGGTGACCGCCTATGTCGTTATCGGGCTGTTTGCCGCTGGCATTGCAACGTCGCTATCGATCGTGGGAATGTTAGTTCAAGTATTTGGAGGTCGACTCATGGAGTCGAGGTCCTGGATTTCAGGATTGCCGTGGGGCTACATTCGGGCCAGTCTGATCACGTTAGTGGGATTATTTTACCTTGGGCACGTCGCCTTGTTTTAACGTGAAAACCAAAAATCCCAACTCAGCTCAGCGAAAATGAGCCTCGTTTGAACATGAAACGCTTGTTGCGGTGGACTACGGTTAGCAACCTGGCCATGGTTGGACGCCGTCGAATTGAATGGCTGAAATTCGGTGCTGTTGGAACGGTATCATTTAGTCGATCACCGTCAAAAAAACGTGGAAACTCGCTCTTGCTTCGGTTTTGCTATTGAGAGTCCGTCGCCATTCTCGAAGACTCAGGCGGCGCAACATTTGCAAATCGATCCGTACCGACGATTCAATAAGTGGGCCGTCACCAGCAAAAATCCTCCAAACGGTGTAATCCAGGGAGCCAGCGAAGCCAACAAATCTTTTTGGGGTCCAGCTTGGTTTGCCGGAGTGTCCACAACGGCCGCTACCTGTGTCGTGCTGACTTTAAGATCGCTTGACGTTTCACAACTCTGGCAGTGTTCGCATTGATCGCAAGCAATGGCTGCGGTTTCACCATCGACGGGTGTTGACGCGTTGGCGACGGTAGCCGCCTCACAGGATGGACAACATTCTCCTGCCAACCCAAAAGCCGCGAAAGTGATAAAAACTAGACCAAAAGCTCCAACCGAAATCGGGATCCAATTCCGGTGACGGCGAAAACCGGGAACAAACGCTGCCATGGCAATCAGGAAGCACACCAGCGCCATCCACTTGTGAAATGATTCATCCGCCAAAAAACCCAGGCCTAACGCAGGCAGGTAGGCGATCACGAAAGGCATTGCTGCACAATGAATGGCACAAGCAATCGACGCTACGATCCCTACCCAATCTCTCCAGGTAGAATTGCCCGATGCGTTTAAACTTTGGCTTTCCGAGGTAAGTTCAATCGTGTTCATAGTGACCTTTGGTAGGCAAAAATCTAATTCTACAACTAAATCTGTTTTGAAAGAATCTACCGTAAAAAGATCGGATAATCTGTCAAAAATCCGACTCAATAATCTAAGTAAATGCAATCCAAAGACAACAGGGGAGGTTTTATAGTAAAAATCAAACCGATGCAATTGACTGATTTGTGTAAATGCAATTCTTTTGCAATAATATGTAGCGATCGTCAGTTCGGTTAGCCAACCGTTTATTCCGATCAAACACCACAACTAGTTTAACTCCTTCAAAGACCGTGTAAGTAGAAAGTCCTCAATTGACTGGTTATCCCGTCAAGAAAATGAAAAGGACTCGCGGCTTGAAAAAACAGGGTGTAAACTAGACGACTAGAACTATCCGATCATCCAGGCAGCAGCATGAGTGATTCTAATTCCGAACGAGCTGAAGTAGTCAAAACGGCGATCCGTGAAACTGGCTTAAGAGCGACTCCTGCCCGGATTGCGACTCTGACGTTATTGCAAGATGCGTCATCTCCATTAACTCACGCCGAAGTGGCTGAAAAACTGCATGACCTTGGCGTTGATAAAGCGACAGTTTTTCGAAATCTAAATGATTTGGCAACCGCTGGTTTGCTGAGAAGAACAGAACTCGGCGATCGAGTATGGAGATTTGAACTAGCCAATGACGGAAAAGGTGATGGTTCGGCCCACCCTCATTTTATTTGCGTCGATTGTGGATCGGTTTCTTGCATGGACGAAGTTAAGCTGACCGCCGGCAGTTTGCGGTTAAGTCAGGAATTTGGTGAGGTGACCGAAATTCTTCTTCGCGGTCATTGCAACGACTGCGTCTAAGCGTCGAAAGTTGGGCTTTTTTCACATCCGTGCTTTGGCCTGCGAGTTCAAGGTTTTAGAGCGTGCCCTTCTGTCTACAGGGTCACCAAATCAAGACAGCCCACCAAACGAACATTTTGAAAGGAAGCTTGGAAACCTCAGGTCTAAGTCTTCGCCGGATCGTCTTTTCGAATCAGACATTTCATCAATTCAGACTCAAATGTAGTCCAGTCGTAATTTTTTTGATCGATTTTCACTTCCTACCGACTTTCTCGTCGATATGTCGTTGTTGTACAATGGTTTGATTATTTGGCTCGGTTAATAGTACAACAATCTTTGGATCAATGAAACTCTCCTTTTTTGCGTATCACCTGAAGAAG
>JBCCSJ010000356.1:0-5294 GCA_039200505.1 Planctomycetota bacterium
AAGGAGTTTTCGATATGGCCGTTTATCAATACGCCGAAAAACTGGGGCGTGCTCAATTTACGCAACAAATTGCATTTTCGACGATGGATCGGGTTCGAAGAGACATCGCAGATGACAAAAAGGTCTTGCTTCATGGATTCATGCAGGACAAAGATCGCTTCATTGGACAATGCCTGACTCCGCTAACCGAACGCGAGAAACAAAACGCCGCCTGGAATTCAGTTTTTGACAAACTGGAAACGGCTTGCCGAAAAGTCCGAGTCCAATTTGTCCGTCGAGGAAGGATTGCCATGCTTGAAAACATGTTTCTTGCCAAACAAAAATTCGAGGCGGATCATCCTGAAGTTTTCTACCAGCCTCCGACAGAAAAGGTAGCCTGACACGATTTTCAAATTGGACACCAGGCCCTGGTCACAGTCAAAAACTAGTTTGGGCCAATAAACCAAAACTGACCTGTAGTGAAAACCGAGCAGCGACGACCTCGTTTTTTTCAGATCAGAGGTGGCTAATGCAGCAGGGCCGAGCTTCCGTTCAATTTTGACAGTTCACTGAATTAAAATCTCGTTGCATTGAACTCAAGTCTGCAAACGAATTGAGATCGATTGACTGACGACTTTCCAACACTCATACAAGAAGAACTCTCGGGTGGGCTTAAATGAAGATTGCCCAATTCAGTACGTTTCCCTACGGAGGTGCTGCCACTGCCGCCATTCGCCTTCATCAGCACTTGCGAGATGTTGGAGTGGAAAGCGAATTCTTTTACCACCGAAATTTGAAAGACACGATCGTAGATCCAACTTTTCATCAAGTTTCTTTTGATACATCAGCCAATCAACCACGCAACTTTTTTTCGAAACGCCTTGAACGCCGTCGCCAAAAACAAATCTACCGGCAATACAACGACGATGTCGCCATGCGGCCGGAAGGATTTGATACCTTTTCGATGGCAAGGCTCCCCAAACTGACTTCGCTCGACTGGCAACAAATCGACACCGATGTCATTCACATCCATTGGCTATCCTACTTCGCGGATTATCCAACCTTTTTTGAATCAATTCCGAACCACATCCCAATTTTTTGGACGCTTCATGACATGAATGCGTTTACAGGTGGGTGCCACTACAGTGCCGGTTGCACTCGTTTTGCAACAGGTTGCGGTCATTGTCATCAAGTGGCCAAGCCATCCTTCAAAGACGTTTCGGCGGCATCCTTTACGGCCAAAAAACAGTCTTTGCGAAACAAAAAGATTCAAGTGATTGCGCCTTGCGACTGGATGAAGAATCAAGCGATGCAGAGCGATATTTTTCCGAATTCAACTCAATTTCAAACGATTCGATATGGATTGGATCTGGATACATTTTTCCCCAGGGACCCAGCCATCATGCGAAAAGAACTGGGAATTAATCCTGAAACGGTCGTGATTGCTTTCGGCGCTGACGATATTAAAAACCGCCGCAAGGGGATGAATCACCTGATTGCTGCCCTCAAGTATTTGAACACCCAGTCCCAAGTGGAGTGCATTTTGTTCGGATCGGGTGAGATTGAAAGCTCTTCCGAAACTCCTCTGATTCATTCGCTTGGATACATTCATTCGGTTGAAAAGCAGGCAGCAATCTATTCAGCGGCAGACATTGTGGTCGTTCCCTCCCGGGAAGACAATCAGCCTCAGGTGGGATTGGAAGCGATGGCTTGCGGAACTCCCGTCGTTGGATTTGCGGCTGGTGGGATTCCTGAATACGTTCGTCATGGTGAAACCGGTTTGGTCGTCGAATTGGGCAACGAACGAGAACTAGCGGAAACCATAAATTGGTTTGTCGATCAACCAGAGGCACGAAAATCAATGGGAACTCAAGCCCGCATCATGATGGAACAGGAGTTTGAAATCCAAGCTCAAACCAAAAAACACGAACAACTTTACCGCAATTCGATCCGATCTTATTTAGCGGCGGCTTGAGGGACGGAAGATTCGACTCAAAAGTAAGAATCCACGCATCCCCGTCAGGTTTGCTAAAAAGTTTACAAACTGTTGACCCGAATAAAGTTAAGACGTCAGTTTGCCGGAGTGAATGCTGCCAGGGCTGCTACTTCGACATCATCCTCTACTAACAAGATCGCCGTATCACCCGGTTTTAGGCGATCGCGACCACCTGGGATTTTGACATGATCATCTTCAATCACTGCCGCGATCAGGCAGCGATCGGGAAGTCCCACCTCTTCTAATCGGTTTTGGGTAACGGGAGCATCTTCAAGGACGTCAAGTTCGAAAATGCCGATCTTTCCACAGGGAAATTTCGCGCGCGAGATCACAAACCCGTGATTTAAAAACGCCAGAAGTTGTCGTGCCATCACATCTCGTGTGCTTACGGCCACGTCGATTCCCAACCGTTCAATCACAGACCCGTAGTCGTCTCGCTCGATAATTGCCATTACTCGATTGGTTCCAAGATTATCAGCTCTTACGCATAGCATCATGTTATCTTCATCATCAGGTGTACATGCAACAAATACATGAGCTGAGCCAACGCGTTGTTCTTCGATTGATGCTAAATCGCAGGCATCGGCGTGGATGATGGTCGTTGAATCCAATAGATGAGCTAATTTTTCGCAGCGTTGTTCGTTGGCTTCGATGATCATAACCTTAAAATCTTCGCGTTCCAAAGTTCGCGCCAGATGCAAGCCGGTTTCTCCTCCTCCTGCGATGACCACTCTTTGAGTTCCTGCGATGGACGTCTTGAACAGCATCTTCATCGGTTTGATTTCTTCCGGACCGCAAAACAAAGTGACTTTATCGCCAATTTGAATCTGATCATCGGCTCCGACGATCCACATTTTCCCGTCTCTTTCAATGGTTCCGATCCTGACACCTGCCGGCAGACCAAGATTTCGAATCGTCTTTTCAGTCACTTTGCAGGGTTGAGCCACAACAAATTCCTGGACTTCCAATCCGCCTCGTGCGAATTGTTCCATCACAACCGAACCGGGTTCACGTATCCCCCTTGCCAACTCCATTGCAGTAAGCTGCTCGAGCGACAACATTCGGTCGATTGAAAAGTGTTTCTGATAATCAAATGAGCTCAAGTCGCGGAAGACCGGCGCGAACACTCGAGCAATAGCCCGACGAGCCCCCATCGCTTTGGCCATACTTGCAGCAACGATATTGACTTCGTCCTGGCCGGTCATCGCCATACAGATATCCGCAGAGCTGACACCGGCCTGAAAAAGGGCGGTCGATTGGGATGCCGAACCGACAAACGCTCGCAAATCAAATTCTTCGTTAATCTGTTTGACTTTGTTCGCATCGACATCCAGAACAGTGACGCTATGTTCTTGTTGACAAAGCAATTCGGCGAACGAGGTGCCATCTCTTCCGGCTCCCAAAATTACTATATTCATTACTGTCCTAATCAGTTGTGCTGGGTTCTATTGTCCGTACCGAGCCAGAATCTTGTTTGCCAAGCTTGGGACCAACCGGTCAAGCCAGACCAAAAAACGCCCTCCGTGAGTGAGGATGATTTCATGTTTCCCTTTTCGAATCGCTTTGAGTGTTTTCAGGGCAACGGTTTCAGGAGACATCGCTCCACGTTTTTTCCAATTTTTCCCGGTCGGATCTTCGATCGCTTGATCAAAAAACTCACTGTCGGTCGTCGATGGGCTGACCAATAGCAAATCAATCCCCGTTTTCGTCAATTCTGCACGAATGGCATCACTAAATCCATGGAGCGCAAACTTACTGGCACAGTATTCACTTTTCAGCGGAGCGGCACGATGACCGAGGACACTTCCCATGTTGACGATGATCGGTTGAATTCCCAATTCCAAGTACGGCAGGGCTTCCGAGATAAAATCCGTCACGGCAAAAAAATTGATTTCGAAAACCTGCCGCATTCGATCCGAGCTTGCTTCATCGAACCTACCCATCGCACCTACGCCAGCATTGTTGATCAAAATATCGACTCCGCCAAATTTTTCACAACAGGTCTGCAGCAACGATTGGCGAATATTCGATTCGGTGATATCACCAGCTACAAATTGACAGGTATTCCCGGAAGGATCGATTTGATTTTGCAGATCGACCAAGCGATCACGTCGACGGGCACCGACCACGATTCTCGCACCGACCTCGGCCAACTGAAGTGCAAGTTGTCGACCTATCCCTGACGAGGCACCCGTGATGATGACTCTTTTATCTTTCAATTCGCGTCGAGCCAAATTTTTACTTTCGTTAGATAAGGAATAAGAGTCGGCTCGATCAGATCGCTCAGAAAAAGAAACCAACCATTTTGGAGCGAGTAAAACGTGGTCAATTCGCTGGCTCAAGGAAAGGATGACCGCACGACCGTCAGACAAAATTGATCCCATCGTGTGTGAAAATTACGATGCTGTCGGATCATCCAAGGGAATTTCAGAAGTACTTACAACCGGATCAATAAATACGGTTTGATGGTGATCTTCAGCGTTCGAATTATCTTCAAGATTTTCAACTTCGACATTCGATTCGATCTCTGCGATCGAATCGGATTCATAATGCAAATTCAAATCAAGGTCAGAGCTTACCCGTTTGTCGGTCGATACCAGTTCATTTGAAACGGATTGATCAGAATTCTGAATGAGCTCATCATCCGTCCAACCAGCGGGAGAATGGGGACTCACAACCACCGAATCGCCGACGATTCTGCCGAGATATTTTTGGGGAATCCGACAATGGACACGAACGGCGTCCTCCCCAAATCGACTGGATTTTATTTCGCCTTTGTCGGCTAAAAAGGCCAACAGTTTTCCATTGCCGACTGGCATTTCAATGTCGACGTCTTTGAATGACCGGGAAAGTGCCTCACTTACGACCCGATGCAGATTGGCAAAATTTTCTTTTGTTTTAGCACTGACTGCGACAGCCTGGGGGTAACGTAGCAGGATTTTTTCAATGACTCCGGGTTGGGTCACCTGATCTGCTTTATTCAAGACAAGTAGCGTATCTTTTTCTTCGATGTCCAATTCTTTTAACACATCGTATACCGCTCGAATCTGATCATTCACTTTTGGATTGCTAACATCGGCAACGTGCAGCAATAAATCAGCTTGTCGGGTTTCTTCGAGGGTTGCCTTAAAACTAGCGATCAGGCTGTGGGGCAAGTTGCGAATAAATCCAACGGTGTCACTTAAAAGAATCGGCCCCCAACTGGGAAGCGTCCATCGACGCGTTCGCGTGTCGAGCGTTGCAAATAATTTATCCTCAGCCAACACTTCCGCCGTAGTGAGCGAATTCATTAACGTACTTTTGCCGGCATTGGTATAGC
>JBCCSJ010000357.1:0-5242 GCA_039200505.1 Planctomycetota bacterium
GCTATTCGCGAATAAGAATCCTCTTCATTCATCTTCGGTCAGCATGGCCATAGTTGCAATGGATGTAGCCTGATCTTGACGCATTTGCTCGGCTAACTGGGGATTATTTCTTCGTCCTTTGGCCACCCGTTCGAAGACACCACCAATCAGAACCAACCGCCAAACCACTCGATCGCCCGGTTGCAACTTTTCACTTCGATCGGCCGGTACGATTTTACGCTGGGTCGGTTTGTTTAATGGGGCACCGCTTTTAAGCCTCCTCTTTTTATCAAAATGATAATATTGCCAAACGGGTGTGAATGAGACACCTTCCCCCGATACGACTTTAGTCGCTAAATCGGTGTAGCCATAAACTCCTTGCGGTGGGTCACCAAAAATAGAACCTTTCTGCCTTGATTTTGGTGGCTTGGTTTCCATGAAATCAACTGTTAACTTTTGTAGGAAAAGGCCGGGAATTGCACCAGGTTTAAACTCGACTTCGGTCAATTTTCCCCGTCCATTGTCACCGATGACACCTTTACTCATGGTAGTTAATTCTTGTACCGTCTTTCCGACTGCGAGTTCAAGCATTTCTCCTCTGTAGGTTTTCGAAAAGTAAAATCCTGTGATGTCCAAAATAATTTCATCCACTTTAAGTACCCTCCTGTGAGTTTCTCATCAACAAGTAATAACATTTAAGTGCAGATGACGTGACGACGTCTGAAACTTAAAAGCTGACTCAAACTAGCACAGTGCTGGTTGAAAGGCATCTGATTAATCAAAGTCCTTTTGTTGATGGGGAAGGATTCAAAGCGATAGTCAATTAGGTGGGAAGTATTTTTTCGATATTCGATGTATTTCGGAGTGAATGCTTTCCAAATTCTGGTTGGCAGGCTTCCCTAATAATTATTCAAGCCGTCCTTATGGGGACGACAAGTGGATGCGTTATTGGTCGAATAAAATGGAACTCAGGAAAACTTAAGGAACCGGCGATGAGGTGGGCTCTGGGAACGAACAATTTACGATGGTTCATTTGCACACTAGCTTCGGCAGTCATTCAACGGGACACCTTGAACCGATCGTAATCTGCTTCGGCTACAGGCTAGAAGTATTTTTGCCAGTTTTTTTAAGCCTGGAAATCGACGGGCCAGTCGCAGTGCCAGGCAAAACCTGACCTCTAGTCCTCTAGTGTGGGGTGAAGCATCGGGTCCCACTCGAAATACATCAGTAGGCATCTTTTGCCGAAAGGTGCTTTTCGAAATAACTAGACGCTAAACTTAATAACAATGCTGGGTCGAAAAAAATGGGTCCCGCTCGGCAAGCGGGACGTACTCAAAGCCCATAGGGCTTGAAAATAAGAAACCGAGGTGACAGGCCATTTACAAGTGAACCGGGGGAGAACCGGAGGAAGGAGAACCAGTGGGACACGCAATTTACAAAATAGGTTGTGGGCCTTCGATTACAATTTTCGGTAGCGGTAATGGCTTCAGTCGATCTATCGGGGGAACTTGGACGTTTTAGATTTAACTTGTGAGACAAAGACCAGTTTTGGCAAAGCTCCTTTGGGAATTTCATTTTGTGGAAACGTTCTGGTGAGACGATTAGGCTTTTCCCATTGAAACGCGTAAAATTTAAAGGTGTCGAAGTGAAAGGCAACACCCTTTGAATCAGCAAGAACCAGTTCCCAACCCCAATGTACCCAAGGCCGTGGTTAGTCGGTTGAGCCTCTACTTGCGCGAATTGCAGCAACTTAGCCGCAGCGGTCATGCGACAATTAGTTCGTCGAAACTGGGACGGAGGTTAGGAGTCACTGACGCTCAAGTAAGAAAAGATTTCGCCTATTTTGGGCAGTTCGGATATCCCGGGATCGGCTATAAGTGTGACGAACTGAGCGATCAAATTCGAAAAATCCTTGGGACCGACCAAATTTGGCCCGTGGCCTTGGTTGGTTGTGGGAACCTCGGACAGGCGTTGCTCGGTTATCGTGGTTTTTCTAAACAGGGATTTGAGGTTGTTGCAGCCTTTGACATCGCGGCAGATCTGGTAGGCAACCAAATCGAGGGCATACCGATTCATCACCTCGACGATTTGGCCCAGATTCGTCAACAACATCATATTCAAATCGCCATCCTGGCTGTGCCAGCAGCCAAAGCGAACCTAGCCGTCGCTCACATTGTCGATGCTGGTATCACCGGGATAATGAATTTTGCTCCAGTGACCCTGTCGATTCCCAAAAATGTGAACATCGTCGAAGTTGACTTGGCAAAGGAACTAGAGCAATTGTCGTTCGCCGTCACACGAGGAACTGGCAAAAGTTAGAATTCAACAAATTAGCAAAATTTGCCCAAAACGGTGTCGATACCTATTTTGAGGTTAGGGGGATTTTGATAAAAATTGTCAAACAGGCAACGTTGCCCGATGGTGTAATTGGCAACACAACTGATTTTGGTTCAGTCATTCTAGGTTCGAGTCCTAGTCGGGTAACTTGCCTTTTTGCCTCTCTGCTCGAGTTCGTACTCTTAAAGATTTCTTGCTGAAATCAATTTTACACCGCGGGTTGACGGACCGCAGCAGATCCTCCGCAGGTCAACACTGCGAGACTGCTCTGCTCCAATTAATGGGATTTACCAAGATTTCTGAGGCGGTGGCATGTCAATAGGTTCTGGGAAATTCCAATTCCCGCAGTCTATATGTCCCCAAACCCTACCTGATTATCTCCGGCATAGAATTCAGATTTCACGACCGAACCGATACGGTTCGAAGTGTAAGGCCTATTTTCTGCGGATTCGCGTTGCCGAATTCTATGATTAATTTCTTGATAGTCGCGATTCATTTACAATGGACCCATATTTTCATGGGTTAGTTCCAACAGCGCAATGTTAATCGAAATCTATTGTCATAACCTTGTGTCCGATCCAGCATCGGGCCAGCGGATCGAGTGTGGCGAATCGCTGATTGTTCCCAGCGAAAAAATGGGTGAGTTCGTCCATTGCAAACGGTGCAATTGTCAGGTTGAAATTTCCGAAACGACCGCAAGGAAACCACAGGTTTGGGAGGCTGAAAAATCAAAACCGACCTCCTCCAACCCCGATTCAAAACAAAAACGCACAGACGTTTTGGTTTCTACTGACTCGCCCCGCAAGGCCACGGGCAAACGTAAGCCAGCAGCTCGCAAGAGTGCCCAAGCGGGTGAAGATCGTTCTTCGGTGACGCGATCCAAAAAATCGTCTCGATCCGATGCTGGCTCGACTTCCAAACCGAAGGCTAAGCCGTCTCAAAAGTCAGTGACAACCGCTAAAGATGGAGCGCGTAAACCCCGTCGCAAAAAAGTGGCCCAACCCGAATCGAGGCAGGGTAACTCGGGCAATCGAGCAAATAAGGGCCGAGGAAGCTTCGGTAAGGTCAAGGTCCCGCTCAACGCGTTGGGTGAAATGCGTTTACCTGACAATTCGAAAGATAAAAATAAAATACAGGTTGATGCAGAAGCAGAAGAGATCGCAGATATCTACGCAGATCGTCCTCGAGAAACCGTACTCAAATGTTCCAAGTGCCGAGCTTTGTGCGTTTACGGTCGATGCCCAGAGTGTCAACATATCATGGCTCCGTATGATCGGCTTTACGTTCCGTTAACCGAGATCGAGATCCAACCAGCAGGATTCCAACGTTGGTTTTTAAGGACCATCAGCGACTCAACCAATATTCGTCCTTTGATCGGTGCCGGACATATGATCGTCACCATGTTTGTCATTCTTCTTATCGCTTTGGGAGTCGCCTTTTTGAACGGTTATTACTTTGGGCGTGATGTCGGAATTGGAGTGCTGGTTTTTGCCGGATTGTTCGCCATCTACTATCTGCTTTTTGTGATTAAGGGAAAGCGATTTTTATCTCGTCCGGCGATCAGATTGAATTGGATGCAGCGGCCTTTGTGGAATTCTGTATTGACTTTGGCCAGACTATTCCGCTGGCAAGGATATGACAAATCGTTGAAGGGACGAAAAATCATCAAAATTAAAGACCGTTCCTTTGACGATCGTCGATTGGCCGAAATCGATTTGAATCAGTGCGAAGTACTCGACCTCCAACGTACCAGTGTGACGAACGAAGCACTGAAACTGATCTGTGGAATGAAAAACTTAAGGTGTCTTGTACTTCGAAAAACCCAGGTGACCAACGAGGGTGCCTATCGAATTCAGCAGGCCAAACCGAATGTCTGGATTTGGCACTGATGGCATCGTCGATCGGTTTGATCGGGTCGTGTTCGATGATCTAAAACTAAAACAAATGTCGTGTTGACCGTATGCTCGTTTCGCCTGCCCTAGCCGTACTGGTTTGCTAGTTCAGTGACACATCCATTCCAAGAATGCCCGAGATCATGAATGTTGAGGACCCAGCGGCTGAAGATTATCAGTTGCTCGATTTTGGTTGTGGAGAAAAACTGGAACGTTTCGGAGATGCCGTAGTCCGGAGAATGACCCCGTCTGTTGGGTATCGCGAACGGAAAAATCACCCCCGATGGAACTCCGTTGATTGTCAATATAAAAAAACCAACATCAATGGCGGTTCTGGATCCTGGCATTATCACAATTTCGATCCACCATGGGTCGTTGAGTTAGGTGGAATTCGATTTCAACTGAAAACCACCCCATCTGGCCAAGTGGGAGTTTTCCCTGAACAAATGCAAAACTGGAAATGGATTGAGGATTCGCAGTGCGTGAAACCGGAACTTAAGGCAATTAACTTGTTTGGGTATACGGGCGGAACCACGATGGCATTGGCCAAACAAGGTGTTGCGATCACTCACGTTGATTCATCTAAAAGCGTGGTCAACTGGGCTCGAGCTAATTCCGAATTGAACGGACTAGGCGATGCTCCGATTCGCTGGATCGTTGAAGATGCTATTAAATTCATGCGACGGGAAATCAAAAGGGGGAATTGTTACGATATCCTGATTGCAGATCCGCCATCTTTTGGAAGAGGGCCGAAAGGTGAGTCGTGGAAAATTCAGAAGGACATCGAAAAACTTATCGCTAATGCGTTTGAGTTGACCCAGGGAAACCCAACCCTCATGGTGCTTACCTGTCATACTGAGGGTATTTCTGAAACGATACTCCAGCGACAAATTCGCCAACAGTTTTTGTCAAATGCGAGGCTTCCATCCGGAATTCGATTGGATGCCGTTGGGCTAAAACTAACGGCCGAGACAGGTAAGTCTCTTTCTAGCGGAGTCTGCGTCCGGTGGCATCAGCAAGGAATTTAAATTGCC
>JBCCSJ010000358.1:0-5232 GCA_039200505.1 Planctomycetota bacterium
ACGTGGATGTCTACCGAAGTCAGTATACCTGGCGAGGCGGCAAACTGCTTGAACAGTTCCCCCTGGATGATGGCAAAGAATACGAAGATTTACAGCAGCCCAAATCGGATCCCAATTTCAAACCCGAATTCAAAAATTACGATGTTGTGATTTCAAACTTTGGTCACAATGCTGCAAGCTGGCCCAAGGACACTCAGCAGAATTTCGTCGAATTCGTAAAAAACGGAGGTGGTTTTGTTTCGATTCACGCTGCCGACAACTCGTTTCCAAAGTGGGAAGCCTATAACGAAATGATTGGCATCGGAGGTTGGGGTGGACGCAACGAAAAAGATGGGCCCTACGTTTATTTTGATCAAGAAGGGAACATGGTTCGTGACGAAGCAAAAGGAGGTGGTGGGGGCCATGGACCGCAACATGAATTTGGCATCGTCGTTCGAGATGACGACCATCCTATCACCAATGGATTGCCGACCGAGTTTTTACACGGTCGAGACGAACTTTACGAAAGGTTGCGTGGTCCGGCAGTCAACATGAAAGTCTTGGCAACCGCTTTTGCTGCACCCGACAAACGGGGCAGCGGGCGTCACGAACCGATGTTGATGGCGATCGATTATGGGCAGGGGAGGATTTTCCATTCGACCCTCGGGCATGCCGACTACTCCATGGAGTGTGTGGGTTTTATCACTACATTTTTGAGGGGCGCCGAATGGGCTGCGACAGGAAATGTCACGATCCCAGTACCAGATGACTTTCCAACACCCGACGCATCTAGCTCTCGAAAATTTTCAATTGCAGCGAAAAGTCAAAAATAGCTTGTTCGTTTTTTTATTACACATCGTCTAACTAAAATGAAGTCGGCTCGCTTCGGAACAAAATCGTTGCTGTTTTTGACAGCCTTGGTTGGCGGGTACTTGGCCTGGTCTTTGCCCTTTGAACCATCCTTCGAATTTGGACAGTACAATCCGTCCAGTTACGTTGATGAAGATGGTCGAACCATTCACTGTTATCAAGTCGAGTTGAAGAATCGAAGTTTTTCGCCGGTTTGGATTTTAGCAAACCAATTCGACCAGCCTGTCACTACCTTTTGCCAAAACTACACTGAACCAAGCGATGGGCTCGACCTAAATCGGTTGACGCAGTTCCACGATCGTTGGATTCGATTGCCTGCTTCAGGGACTTTGATGTTAGAAATCGGGGCACCCACCTTGCAAGCCAACTGCATTGCGGGACTTTTGGTTTCCGATTGGCGAGGTCGACTCAAAGAATACTGGAGCCCGCCATCCATCCCTCCAAAACACCCTGCATTTCCATAGTGTATTCTGCAACGGACTGACAATTTATCCGATGATTTCGTCGACGATTCGAGACTCTTCGACCCCGGTCAGCTTGTAATCCAAGCCCTGGAATCGGTAGGTAAATTTGTGATGGTCAAAACCCATCAATTGAAGCACTGTTGCATGAAGATCTCGTACATGCACCGGATCCTCGGCAACGTTGTAGCTGAAATCGTCCGTAGATCCATAACTGAAACCTGGTTTGACTCCTCCTCCGGCCATCCAAATTGTAAAACAGCGTGGGTGATGATCACGTCCGGCTTCTGGAGTATTCCATTTACCCTGACCTGCGACACCTCGACCAAACTCACCGCCCCAGATTACAAGTGTGTCATCCAATAATCCGCGTTGTTTAAGATCTTTCACCAACGCTGCGCTTGGTTGATCTGTGTCAACGCATCGAGAAACGCACCAGGAACTGAGCCGAGAATGGTGATCCCAATCCGGATGAAATAGCTGAATAAAACGAACATCGCGTTCGGCGAGCCGTCTAGCCAAAATACAATTGGCGGCATAACTTCCCGGCCGACGGGAATCGGGACCATACATTTCAAAAGTAGATTCAGGTTCGTCGCTTAGATCCGTCAATTCCGGAACACTGGTTTGCATTCGAAAGGCCATTTCGTATTGGTCTATCCGAGTTTCTATTTCGGGGTCGCCTGAATTGGCAAAATGTTGGCGATTAAGATCCGCCAAACCGTCCAACATTGTTCTCCTGATCGATTGCGGCATTCCGGCTGGATTTTTCAAATAGAGTACGGGGTCGCTTGCGCTACGTAACTTGACGCCCTGATGTTTGGATGGCAAGAACCCGCTACCCCAGTAGTGATCGTACAACGGTTGGTCACTACCACGTTTCATTCTTGATATCAAAACAACGTAATCGGGCAAATTTCGATTCACACTCCCCAGTCCGTAACTGGCCCAACAGCCAAAACTTGGACGGCCTGGAATTTGATGACCGGTCAGGAATTTGGTCATTGCTGGGGCGTGGTTGATTTGGTCAGTCACCATGCTTTTAACAAAACAAAGGTCATCAGCGATCGAGCCAATATAGGGCAACCATTGACCTACCATAGCACCGCACTTCCCGTGTCTTTGGAACTGAGCAATGGATGGAAGTACCAGTTGAGGTTGCCCTTTGGTCATGCCCGTTAGCCGCTGGCCCTGGCGAACACTGTCGGGTAATTCAGTGCCTGCCAAATTCCGTAATCCAGGCTTGTGATCGAATAATTCAATCTGGGACGGGCCACCTGATTGGGTCAAAAAAATGACTCGTTTCGCTTTGGGGACAAAATGAGCCGTGTCGCCGGATAAAAGATGCGGGACCGTTTGACTTGCCAGAAGCTCTCGACCCAAAACAGCGCTGGCCGCGATACCCCCAAGGTTGATACCCGCTTGTTTCAAAAAACAGCGGCGAGCTTCGCGATTGATCGGCTGTAGATCACTCATAGGATATTGCCTCGTCTAAATTCAGAATCAGGTTGGCGACCGTCATCCAAACGGCAATCTCTACGGTTTTATCGCGATCGCGGGGAACAGATTGCTGGCCTACTTTGATTAATTGTGCGGCATCATCCGGTCGACTAGCGTAATGGGATCGGACACGATCAATAACCCTTTCGATTGGTTGCAATTCATTTGGGTCGAGCTTTCTCGACAACACTGCTTGGGCGATCAACTGAATGGGATTAATTTCGGATCCAGAAACTGCCCGATCCGCCAAGACTCGTGCAGCTTCAAGCATGGTCGTGTCGTTCATTATTGTGAGGGCATGAAGCGGTGTGTTGGTCTGCCGAACATTGACCTCGCAAACCCTACGAGTCGCATTATCAAACAAGAATGATGGGGCACTCGACCGCCGCCAAAATGCATAAAGAGTCCTTCGATATTGAGCCGGTCCAAGGCTGGCACGGTAACGAAAACGCCCCATCGTTATCTCAGACCAGACTCCATCAGGTTGGTAAGGAGATACCGGTGGACCACCCACCGCATCATTTAAAAGCCCCGATACTTTCAGCGCGTTGTCCCGTAGCATCCAGGCTGGCAATCGGAATTTGGGAGCCCGTGAGTAAAGTTGATTTTTGGGATCCATTTCTCTGGATGTTCGATCTGAATGACTTGACTGTTGAAATGTTTTGCTGTTCGCGATGAGACGTAAAATATGTTGGATGTCCCAATCGTTTTCCATTAACTCGACAGCCAACCAATCCAATAACTCAGGATGCGTCGGAAACTCACCCTGCAGCCCAAAATCTTCTGGAGTTCGAACCAACCCCGTCCCAAACATAATTTGCCATAAATGGTTGACAATGACGCGGGCGGTCAGCGGGTTTTTGCGATCCGTAAGCCAATTGGCCAAGTCCAACCGATTCTTAGTTGATTCCGCGGGCCAGTCGAGAACGCTAGGAATGACACCCGTTGAAACAGGTTCTCCTTTGGCATCCCAAACGCCACGAACAAGGACATGGGTCGTCCTTTTTTTCTCTCTTTCACAGAGCACCATAACCCGTCGGGGCTCTAGCTGTTTTTTCAATTGTCCCAACTGGGAATTAGCCTGGCGATATCGGTTTAGGACTTCTTGATAAACTGAATCTTCGATGACGTACTGATTGAATAACCTTTCTCGGAGTTTCCCTTGAACATCG
The DNA here is from genome assembly GCA_039200505.1 of Planctomycetota bacterium. Lineage (GTDB taxonomy): Bacteria > Planctomycetota > Planctomycetia > Pirellulales > Pirellulaceae > Mariniblastus. The sequence goes on from JBCCSJ010000358.1 coordinate 3,983, forward strand.
CTGATCGGATGATTAACAAGAAACTGGGCTAGATCTTTGATGGGCGAACGATCAACGACGTTTTTGATTGTTTCGCCCGGCTCCTGCGTAAGTGAAATTCGAAACTTGCCAATGTTCGCGTGTCCGTGGGTCGATCCGTGTCTAAGCACGATGACTACACGATCGCCTTGATTCAACGCTTCGATTTGGGACAGTTCGAAAACACCAATCTGCTTTCGGATTTTTGGCGATCCCTGTGTTGTCCATCCATCTCGTGCATCATCGTTTAAAGTTTTTGCAATTTTGGAATATCGGGTGTCCCAATCCGATTTTCTTTTGGGATCCGATTCAAAATTCGCGATAGCTTTGGATAATTCGATTTCGGTTTCTGCGGGACTACCGGCTCGCTGGACCAATAATCGAACTCCGGTCAATGTAAAATCACCGGTCCCTCCTCGAGTGAATCTTTCGTTGACGTGTGACTGATCCGGGAAAACTTCTATCTTCCATCCTGCCAGTTGAGTCAGACTTTCTTTAACGACGAATGAAACTCGGTAATCGTCATGAAAAGGATCTCCGTCAATAACATGGACGACTTGATCTTGGTCAATGTGGAAGGAAGATCCCGAACTGCTTTCGACGTTGGGAGGTAGATTCTGCCACGTTGTGTAACCGGTTTGATGCAGGTCAGCTTGGGTAGTCAGCCACTGGTCGAACCTGGATCGAGACAACTTTTTTTCTGCCTCTAGTTCAGACTTACATCGCTTCACGAATTGATTTAGTTCCGCGATTCGAGGTTGCACAAGATCGGATTGGTACTTCAGATACGGTTTCGCGTTGAAACCAGCTTTTCCGTCTTCGTCGATGCTATCGAAGAACGCAGCCATCGAATAATAATCTTGTTGCGAAATCGGATCGAACTTGTGTGAATGGCATTGTGTGCATCCAAGCGTTAACCCCATCCACACGGTCCCGGTGGTGTTAACCCGATCGATGACGTAATCGATCCGGGATTCTTCGGGGTCACGACCACCTTCGCCGTTGGTCATATGATTCCGGTGAAAACAGGTCGCCAGGATCTGTTCTGGGGTAGCGTCGGGCAGTAGGTCGCCCGCAAATTGTTGTCGCGTGAATTCATCGAACGGAAGATTTTTTCGAAACGACGAAATAACCCAGTCTCGCCACGGCCAATTTTCTCGCGTTTGATCTTGCTGATAACCGTCCGAATCCGAATATCGAGCTGCGTCCAGCCACCACATTGCCATGCGTTC
>JBCCSJ010000359.1:0-5206 GCA_039200505.1 Planctomycetota bacterium
CGAATTTTTTAGTCACATGGTCGATCTGACCGGCAATTTGAACCCGCGAAGGAATCGTGCCGGAGCATGGGAAGATGCTTTCCAGGGATCCAACCAAGCGGATGCTCAACAATTGCGTGTCCTTAAGTTATTGAAGCAGGGGAGATTTCGAGAGGAAGTCTCGGACTGGTCTCGTGTTTTAGAGCAATCGAAACCGCACGCCATTTACCCCACGTCAGTTTTTCGAAAATGCAGCGGCCATGTTGCAGCTGATTCGAACTTTACCGCCGTCGAGGCAACCATTTCATCCCAGACTCACACATCCATTCGAGTCGTCGAAGATGCCCTCAACCCTGATGAACCAATTCTTGCTTCGGTTTATCGCTCGTTATCCAGATGTGTTTGCCTGATTGACAAAAATGTGGATCAGCATTTCGGCTCAAAGCTTGAGGACTATTTTCGAGCTCATAATATCGAATTGGTAAAGCTTGTTTATCGGGCGATGGAAGTTGACAAAGGAATCAGAACCGTCGAAAAAATCCTTGGAGATTTTAAAACACACGGAGTTGCACGTAACGAACCTGTGCTTGTCGCAGGCGGTGGAGTGCTATCCGACGTAGGTGGTCTGGCATGCAGTATTTACCATCGAGGAACTCCTTACGTGATGCTATCGACTTCATTGGTTGCAGGAGTTGATGCTGGTCCCTCGCCACGAACGTGTTGCGATGGGTTTGGTTTCAAAAATCTTTTCGGTGCCTACCACGCTCCTGTGCTTTCTGTAACTGACAGGAAATTTTTCAGCACTCTGAAACCAGGCTGGATTCGACATGGGATTGCTGAAATCATCAAAATGGCAACCGTCAAAGATTTATCGCTGTTTGAAGATCTGGAAGCCGGAGGGGCTCGTTTAATCGATTCGAGATTCGGAAACGTAGGTCACGAAACCAGTGAAATCTCCGAAATATCTCAGCGGATCATTGCCAAGGCGATTACTAGTTATGTGGACGCTGAATACGGTAACCTATATGAAACTCACCAGTGTCGCCCCCACGCGTTCGGACATACTTGGTCACCCGGTTTCGAAATTCCAGCTGGACTTCTACATGGTCATGCAGTGTCGGTTGGAATGGGACTGGGTGCATTCCTAAGTGAGAAAATGGGGTGGATTGAGCAAGACCAGATGAATCGAATTCACCGTTTAATACAATCCTTTGGCCTCAGCCTTTGGAATGATCACCTTTCCAATCACGATTTAATCTGGCAAGCCCAAGTCAAAATGGTGGAAAAACGAGGCGGCCAATTGGTTGCTCCGCTCCCAATAAATCAGGTCGGCCAATGTGGTTACCTCCCCAGCTTAAACCAAGCGAATTTGATTAACACGCTGAAAGACTACCAGCGGTACTGCCGCAGCACGCAAAACAAAGGGCTGGGCGTTGAACCGCTTTGTAGTGACGTCGGTCTTGAATCGGCAGGGATCGTTGGCTGTTGATCGATACTCAGTAACGATAGGCGGGATGACTGGTCATTTATGATAAGATGGCGACAATTGTGAATTCCCGTTTGATTCGAGAAAGCTGAGTTCGGACCATGGTCTGTCGTTGTCTTTTAGATGCCATTTTTGTCATGGCAACCACCATCGTAGTCCTTTGTCACCCAGCGATTATTCAAGCTCAACCGCATTGGCCAGAATTTCGAGGCCCTAATGGGAATGGGCAAACCACCGACCATCGTATTCCAGATCAAATCGTCGAATCCAAATCGAATTGGACGACAAATATTCGCGGAAAAGGTTGGTCTTCACCCGTTATCTGGGAAGACCAGGTTTGGGTGACAACTGCAACAGTCGATGGTAAAAAAATGTGGGCGATTAGCCTGGATCTCCAATCCGGCAGAATCATTCATGACATTCTTGTGCACGAAAACAAATCGCCTGACTTTTGTCACGAGACCAATTCTTACGCCAGCCCAACCCCAATCGTGGAACAAGGTCGGGCATACGTCCATTTTGGCAGCTATGGGACAACGTGCCTTAACACATTCGACGGCTCCATCGTTTGGCAGCGAACGGACCTTGAATGCGATCATTTTCGCGGCCCCGCTTCTTCACCCATCCGATACCAAAACAAGCTTATTGTGGCATTTGATGGAGCCGACCAACAATACGTTGTCGCACTAGATAGACAAACCGGTAAAACGTTATGGAAAACAGATCGGCAAATTGAATACGGCACTACCAATGGTGATCTGATGAAAGCTTATGGGACTGGTTCCGTGTTCCAAATCGACGGTAAACCGACCCTCGTTTATCCCAGTGCGATGGCAACTTTGGCCTATGACCCCGAATCCGGAAGACAACTTTGGATAGCCTATCACGACGGGATGAATGCGTCGGCCCGTCCAGTGTTGACGAAAACTGGATTGGTCATCGTCACCAATGGCATGGGTCGGATGGTTGCGATCAACCCAAACGGGACAGGGGACATCACTGAAAAGATCGCTTGGCAGCAGACTAAAGCCGTAGCAAAAAAGTCATCGCAACTGGTGATTGACGGTGCCATTTTTATGAACAGCGACAAAGGGATTTTGTCCTGTTTCGACGCCTCCAACGGAAAAATTCGCTGGCAGAAACGGGTCGGCGGTGCATTTGCGGCGTCCCCGATTTTTGACGGCGAAAAAATACTGAGCTTGAACGAAAACGGAGTGATCTTGATGTATCGTGCCAACGCTAAGAAGTATGACTTGATCTTTCAAACCAAATTTAGCGAAGGTTTTAAAGCATCTCCTGCGATCGCCAATGGAAAACTTATCATACGTGGATTGAACCAGCTGTACTGTTTCGACGCCGCACGTTTTTGATTCCAGCAAGAATTGGAACCAGGCAATGCTGGATCATTACGAGTGAAGGATTCGTTTTCAACTTTAAAAACGCTTGATGCCTTTCGTAAGCCAATCATTTAGGGACTTCGCCAAAATGCAGATACCATCTTATTAGCCAAGCCTACCTTCCAAAATCAAGGGGATGCCAGAAACGGGAGCCATCGTGATGTTCCGCCGATAGACAGACTCTTTTTCTGGGGCGTCGTCGGGTAGTCGGAAATCAAAATTGCGTATCCAGGTCGCGACTACTGTTCTCAACTCCAGCATCGCTAAACTTGCTCCCGGGCACCGACGAATGCCGCCTCCAAATGGCAGGAACTCATTGGGTCCAGGTCGAATTGAACTCCATCTTTCGGGCTGAAATTCGAACGGGTTGGGATACAGTTCCGGATCTTCGTGCACTAAACAAATCGAAACCGCAAGATTCGATCCTGCCGGCACAACGCCTTCTACCAATTCAAGTGGAACCTTCAACTGGCGAACCGTATCGCTGACGACCGAATTGAGACGTAACGCTTCGTTACAAACACCAACCAAATATTCATTACGAACGCATTTTTGAACGTCGTGATCTCCTAACTCATCTCGAAGTCGTTGTAGGCAATTCGGGTGCCGATGGAGCCAAGACATTGCCCAAGCAATAGCAATTTGCGTCGTTTCATGACCAGCCAACAACATCGCAACCATGTGATCTCGAATTTGCGACTGGTTTACCGGACAGCCATGATCATCTTCGGATAACAAAAGCTGGGACAACAAATCGGTTCCAAAGTCTTCCGACCTTTTGCGACGGGCCATCTCTTCATCCAAAAGCTGATGAAGTTGGAACCGCGAATTGCGGAAACGTACCCAAGGGCTCAGTCCTAATAAAGGTCGGTGAAAAATCCTGGAAAACGCGAGTGAGGGGTGAAAGCTGTCGACGTACTGCTTAACCGCTAATTGCACGTTCTCAATTTCCTGTGGATCCTGGAAACCGAATACGAGTCGCACGATCACTTCCAGAGAAACGTCCAGGGCAGAGTCCATCATTTTGACTTCTGATTTTTCAGTCCAGTTTTTGGCAGCATTGATACAAATCTGTTCCATCAACTGGGCTTGGGATCGGTCGTATCCCTTGCGAAAACAAGACGTCAAAATTTTGCGTTGCTGCTTATGTCGATTTCCATCGATCACAAATAACGACGATTCTCCGATGAGCGGTCGAATCGTTTTGGTGGCGAACTGAGTAAGGTGTTCAGTCGGTAGTGAAAAAATGCGTTCGATATTGTTTGGATCACAGGTTGCAATCACATTGCCATTGAGCGCTTTAATGAGAAAGGTGTTGCCGTATTTTCGTTTCCACTCGCGGTAGCTCGAGAACGGATCTCTCATAAATTTGACAGTGGTCCAAACTCGACCCGCAGGACCAGGAAATTTGATTGCAGCCATTGAATTGACTCAAACCAACAAAGCAAAAACAATTTGTGCCAAGATAGTTGAAACGTTTTTCAACTTCTAATACCTAATTATTTCGGCAGTTGTCATCGAAATACAACGCGTCAATTAGTCCGAGACGAAATGTCGCAAGTCACCAACTCCAACAGAAATGACCTTGCCTTATCATCCGGGTGCCAAGGTCAAAGCCACCAATTCTCATGGGAACCAGCCCAATATTGGCTCTAACCACAAGAATAGATTTTGAATAAATGATTTTGTTCAAAGCGATAACATGATTCAAAAAACACGGGAATCCTTAGTCAAATTAAATCTGTCAGATCCTAAATATCGAGTTGATCCTTGGTCCGAATTTACGCGACTAAGGCAAAAAGGTAGCGTCATCAGGATTAAGATGCCTATGATTGGTAAAGTTTGGGCGGTGACGACCTATCAAGGTGTCTCCGCTTTCCTCAAGGACCACGACCAATTCGTCCGGGATCCTTCCAACGCAGGCCGTACCAGTTTGATTCCCTACCAATGGTTGCTTCCGCGAAGTCTTTTTTCATTTGCCAATAATATGTTAGGTGCTGACGGATTGAAGCATCGACGTTTAAGGTCGCTGGTGGATCGAGCATTTCTGGCCCGCAACATCGACAGCCTTGAATCCCGGATCGATCAAATCGCGAGGCGGCAGTTATCGCCTGCCTCCCAAGTGATGATCGCGGAGGGAAAAGTTGACCTTCTACATCAGTTTGCACTTCCGTTTCCGCTTACGGTCATTTGCGAATTATTAGGTTTGCCGGTGAGTGATCGACCGAAATTTATCAACTGGTTCAAGCCGTTTTCGACAGTAAATTCCGTTTTTGGTGTGTTGAAGATTGCCAAAGGCATTAAACAGCTTTCAAAGTATCTTCAAAATCAAATTCGATTGGCA
>JBCCSJ010000360.1:0-5183 GCA_039200505.1 Planctomycetota bacterium
ATTGTTGCGACGGACAGCGAAGAGATTTTCACCGAAGTCGAATCGTTTGGAGGCAAAGTCGTTATGACAGATCCCAACCACATCTGCGGTACCGATCGAGTCGCAGAAGTCGCCGCTAGTCTGACGGACACCGACTTTATTATCAACGTTCAGGGGGACGAACCGGAGATCTGTAGCTCAGCAATTGACAAAGCGATTACGACTCTTGCCGACGACGTTCAAACACCGATGTCGACCCTGGCCACACCGATTACGGAACAATCTCTATTGACGGATCCCAATTGCGTGAAAGTCGTCTTGGATGAACGCAACAAGGCACTTCTTTTTAGCCGCAGTCAAATTCCATTCCCTAGAAATCCAAACGATTTCTATTATTCCGGCGATGCTTCCGTCAGCGAGCAAGGTGATTTTGTGTTTCTTCAACACCTCGGAGTTTACGGATATCGACGGGAGTTTCTGTTAAAAATTCCTGATTTAAAAAAGTGTCCGCTGGAGCAAATCGAATCGTTGGAACAACTGCGAATTCTTTATCACGGTCACTCGATCAAAGTGGGATTAGTCCCGTCCGCCGCACCCGGAATTGACACGTTGGAAGACTACCAGGCATTTGTAAGTCGAACGACAAATTGATAAAATCTATTTTGTCGAGTCACTCATTCCTGCCTTTCGCCCCGACTCGATCCCGGGATGCCTGAGACCGCTTTCTGCAGGTAATTTTGCACTACAAAGACGCCGATTTCGTTTGAAAGGGAAGTTGACGATGACTAAACATATTTTTGTAACTGGCGGCGTCGTCAGCTCACTGGGAAAAGGTTTGACGAGTGCTTCAATCGGGATGTTGCTGGAACAGCGTGGCTTGCGAGTTCGCATGCAAAAGCTCGACCCCTACATCAATGTCGATCCGGGTACCATGAGCCCTTACCAGCACGGAGAGGTTTACGTGCTAGACGATGGTAGCGAAACTGATTTGGATCTGGGGCACTACGAAAGATTCACCAACGGTCCGCTAACCCGTCAGTCCAATTACACGACCGGACAGATCTATTCTCGAGTGATCGAAAAAGAACGGCGAGGAGAATTTCTGGGCAAAACGGTACAGGTGATTCCGCACATCACCAACGAAATCAAGCGCTGTGTCAGCAAACTCGCCCAAGATGATGTTGATGTTGTGATCACCGAAATTGGCGGCACCGTCGGAGATATCGAAAGCCAACCATTTTTGGAAGCTATCCGGCAATTCGCGCAAGACATTGGTAAAGAGAACTGCCTTTATATTCACTTGACGCTTGTCCCATATTTAAAAGCTGCCGCGGAGCTGAAAACCAAACCAACCCAGCATTCAGTTGGCCAGTTACGTCAGATTGGTATCCAACCAGACATCTTGATTTGCCGTACCGAACGAGAACTTCCAAGCGAAGATCGAGACAAGATCGCTTTGTTCTGCAATGTCCCCGGCAATGCCGTGATTGAAGAAAGGGATAAAGATTTTTCGATCTATGAAGTTCCATTAAGCTTGGTAGATCATGGCTTGGACGAACTTATTGTGAAAAAACTGAGCCTACCTAAAAGGGCGTTGGATCTGGATCGTTGGCGTGAATTGTTGCATCGATTGAGAAATCCTGAAACTGAGATCAGTATTGCAGTCGTTGGAAAATATGCCGAACACAAGGACGCCTACAAATCGATCTACGAAGCAATCGACCATGCCGGGATCGAAAATCATGCTCAGATCCGAATCGCTCGAATTCAGAGTGAAGAAATCGAACGAGAGGGGCCCGAAAGACTGCTAAGCGGATATGACGGTATCCTGGTGCCCGGTGGTTTCGGAGAACGTGGAACGGAAGGTAAAGTCGATGCGATTCGTTGGGCTCGGGAACGAAAGATTCCGTTCCTTGGGATTTGCCTGGGAATGCAGTGCGCCGTCATTGAGTTTGCCCGCAATGTTGTCGGCTTGGAAAACGCCAACTCGACTGAATTCGACAAAGACACGCCGCATCCGGTAATCTGCCTTTTGGATGAACAACAAAATATCACCGACAAAGGCGGCACGATGCGGTTGGGAGCTCAGGCATCCCAAGTCAGCGAAGGTAGCAAGTCGCTAGAGTGTTACGTATCCAAAGAGATCTCGGAAAGGCATCGACATCGGTACGAATTTAACAATGTGTTTCGAAGCCAATTGGAAGCACACGGGCTTTTGGTCGCCGCGTCGAGTGAAAACGATTCACTGGTAGAAATTGTCGAAGTGACCGATCACCCCTGGTTTGTGGCGGTTCAATTCCATCCCGAATTCAAATCAAAACCGACCTCGGCTCATCCACTTTTTTCTGGTTTCATTCAAGCCGCGGTCAGAAAATCGAGCAACGGATCGCTTCACGAAGTTGAGTGTTAAGGCACCATCCTTAGTTGTGCCTTCTAACGAAAAACCGGTGCCAATACCTGACACAAAGAATCGGTTCGTCTTTGTGCACCAGCTTCCGTCAGGTGATATTGGCTATCAAAGAATTGGTCATCGTCGAGCAACAAAGAATTCCATGACGTCATAATTGGGATTCTGATTTTGCTTTTGATCAGTTTGTCCATCTCTTCCAGTGTTTCCTGATTCTGGCGGCTAATTTCCTGATTGACTGGGCAGTGGACAAAGAGAACTTTGGCATGTTTCGATTCGCAGAATTCGGAAAAACGATTGAATTCGTCGGCTACTTCCCGGAAGACGCCCGGCTTGATGGAGCAAAACCGATGATCGAACGATTCGGGTGCAGCTACCTTGTAGTGGGCAATGTGATCGCCAAATTGGTTAAATCCCCTCCGTCGGTAAAGCCGGGACTCATTCCCCTGGCTTCTTTTCTGAAATCGTTTTACCGAGGCAACGACACATCGCCCAATCTCCCTTAGCCTCGAACTTGATTTGATCTCAGTTTCGAGAGGTCGGTCAAAATCGGGCTGCAAGAATCGGCTGCAACCCGGCCATAATTGGATCGTTTCAATCGCAAGCTCTCGGGTACATCGAGAATTTTCGAAAAGAGCCTGATGTTCTGGAGACAGAACGATTAAGTCACCGGGACGCACCTGTTCGCGTACCATGCGTAACAGGACATGCATCCCGAGCCTACCGTGCAGGCCTAAATTAATCGGGTTTCTTTTCAAGTTATCTTGAATAACAGGTGATTGAAGTCCAAACGCCAAACTTGAACCGCCAACAAGAATGATGCGAGGCCCCGGTGTGGTCTTCAACAATTCGTACTTGTCTTTTAGGCAGTACATATACTCATTGCTGGTCGAATCCCGACTGCCATAATTCATTACAACTAAAAGAATTAAAAGTTGAAGGCTGACGAAAACTCCAACGCGAACCAAAAACCGTTTCATGGGTTGCCTCAAAACGCAAAATATACAAACGGAGTTTCTTCTGTCTCTGCGATCAAATAAAGAGTACCCCAAATAACAGCGGTATACATCAACCAACGTACCGGACGAAAAAATCGAGCTCCCGTCGTAATTGGGCATTCATGATTACGGCGCAACCATTCGATTCCGACAAATGCAACGAGAAGCAACAGTGCTGTTTCTTGAACATCCACAAAATGCAAAAAGCTATCAAGGTTCGCCCAAGAGAACATTCCCGCTGCGATTCTGATAAGAATTCCGTAAGCGTCGCTAATCGAGTCTGCACGAAAGAAAACCCACCCGGTACAAACAATCAAGAAAGTCGTCCAGATATTCAGAAGCGAGGAAAGCGATGGAAAAAAAGCGGAACCGGTGAACGCAAGCTTATCATCTAAAACCGGTTCCTGTTTTTCGGAATTCGTGCTTCCGGATGGATTCAAGGAACGACTCGGTGTGAACCATTTCTGACCTGCCAAAGCTGATCCGTGCAGGCTTCCCCAAGCAACAAAATTCCAAGCTGCCCCATGCCACAACCCACTTAACAAAAAGGTGGTCATTAAATTGAGCGAATGGCGGTATGACGATACGCGATTACCACCAAGAGGGAAGTAAACATAGTCTCGAAACCATGTCGATAACGAGATATGCCACCGTCTCCAGAATTCGCCAATACTTTGTGAGAAATAGGGATAGGCAAAATTACGCATTAGTCGGATGCCAAACAGTCGCGCTGTACCCGTTGCGATGTCTGAATAGGCTGAAAAATCACAGTAAATTTGAAAGGCAAAAAAAAACCGTTGCCAACGCCAACTCAGCGCTGGATGCTTCACGCCAATTTCCGTAAGCCTGATCGACAATCACCGAAAAGCTGTCGGCGATTGCAAGCTTTTTGAAAAATCCCCACAGAATCAAACGACATCCGTCTTCGGCGAGTCGCCGATCAAAACTGCGGGCACTTTTAAATTGAGGTAGAAGATCCTTCCCTCTTTCAATGGGACCGGCCACAAGTTGCGGGAAAAAAGAGACAAAAGCAAGATAATCGAGGAGTGATTGGGATGGCTTGAGTTCACCGCGGTATATGTCGATCGTGTAACTCAAGGTTTGAAATGTATAGAAGCTGATCCCAACGGGAAGAATAATTTCAAGGGTGACAGGATGTAGATTCCAACCGAGACTAGCGGCAAGGTAATTTAGGTTTTCTGCAAAGAAGCCAAAATATTTGAAGGTCGCAAGAAGCCCAAGATTGCTCGCCAGGCTCAACGCAAGCCACAGCTTGCGGTTTAAAGGTTGTGCTGCCAGGTGAACCTGCTTGCCAATCAGAAAATCGACTAAACTCGAAAAAAGAATCAGGCTGCAAAAACGATAGTCCCACCAGCCATAAAATAGATAACTGGCAAGAATCAAAATTAAGTTCTGATAACGTGGGTTTCAATTCACCCAATAGAGCGAAAAGAAGATTAATAAAAATACGATAAATGCAACGCTTGTAAATTGCACAAATCTGGACCCTCGTTCCCTGAAAATTCGAGCGGGATATTACGAGTGTTCTTCAGGCTGGTCAACCGGAATCTTGGCTTAGCCCCGCTCACATCAGCAAGGTGATTTAACGTGATACCACCCACAAAAGATCGTTCACTTCCGTTCTTGATTTGTGCTTGATTTTTTGGCGGAATGGGACAACATGAACGCCTCGATTGGAACCGAAGGCGTTCATTGCAAGCAGATTGGGGAAAGAAAAATGTCTGAAGAAAAATCAAACGAAGATCCGAAAATCATTGTTGACGATGACTGGAAATCAC